>NZ_JAYFUY010000100.1:0-7427 GCF_059933065.1 Blautia sp. HA3515
TATGGATGATCACACGGGTACGCTCAATGTGACGGAGGAACTCATGTCCCAGTCCCACGCCTTCCGATGCACCTTCGATCAGTCCTGGAATATCCGCAATAATAAATCCACCATTCTCGGTGTCTACAACACCAAGATTGGGGCTAAGCGTAGTAAAATGGTAATTAGCGATCTTCGGCCTGGCATTTGTAACCCGGGAAAGGAAGGTGGATTTCCCTACATTTGGAAATCCTACAAGCCCCACATCTGCAATCACCTTAAGTTCCAGAAGGACCTCCAGCTCCTGGGCTGGCTGTCCTGGCTGTGCATACTTTGGCACCTGCATGGCAGGTGTGGCATAATGCTGGTTTCCTTTACCTCCATGGCCGCCTTTTGATACAACCTGGCGTCCTGTTTTCACCGGACATATCAGCAATGACCTTGCCGGACTGGGCATCCATGATTACAGTTCCTTCCGGAACCTTCAGAACAACGTCATTACCATTGGATCCGTGGCAGCGTTTTTTTGCCCTCTTCACCGTCACCGGCTTTATATTTCCTTTTGTGTCTGTAATCACCCAGGGTATTCTGTCCCTCATCTATTTCAAATATTACATCTCCGCCGTTTCCGCCATCGCCTCCATCTGGGCCGCCGTCCGGAACATATTCTCTCTGCGGAAGCTTACATGTCCATCACCGCCCTTACCGGAACGGATGATGATCGTTGCTCTGTCTGCAAACATAGAATACTCCTATTTTTATTATTATGAAAGAAAAAGGCTCCAAACCCATGACAGATTTGAAGCCTTCTGCTACCTATAATTACTCTGCCTCTACCGGAACGATAGAAACCTGCTTCTTGTCACGACCCTTTCTGGCGGATCCTTACAACACCATCGGTCAGTGCAAATAATGTATAGTCTTTACCGCAGCCAACATTTTCACCTGGGTGAATCTTTGTTCCACGCTGTCTGTAAAGAATGTTGCCAGCTTTAACAAACTGTCCGTCTGCGCTTCCGGCACCGAATCTCTTGGACTCGGAATCACGGCCGTTCTTTGTGGAACCAACTCCTTTTTTATGTGCGAATAACTGAAGGTTCATTTTCATCATCGTTGTTACACCTCCTTGACTTTTAATGTCAAATATCGATTGTTATAATTATGCTCAATTTCCGTTAAACCGAGAATCAGCGAATCCATAAGAAGCTTTCCTTCCGGTGTGTTTGGGCTCTGTTCAAATATAATGGATACATATCCATCTTTGTCTTTCGCCTGAAACTTCTCCTTTGTAAAAGTCTCCAGAGAATTAACAGTATTGATGATCAGTGCTGAAACGGCAGCACATACAATATCCTGCCCGCTTTGGGCATAACCTGCGTGTCCACTGGAACGAAATTCTATATATGAATCTTTTCTCTTTTTAACTGTAATTGTGATCATAATGACACCAGATTAACCATTAATCTTTTCGATCTTAACTTTGGTGTACTGCTGTCTGTGACCGTTTTTCTTGTGATATCCAGTTTTTCTTTTGTACTTGTAAACGATGACTTTTCTAGCCTTTCGCGTTCTCAACTACAGAAGCGGTGACACTGGCATCTTTCACAGCCTCGCCGACTTTCATTCCGTCATTGCTGACAGCAATAACATTGTCAAAGTTGAGTCTCACCAGCTTCAACTCCGAGCTTCTCAACTCTGATTACGTCGCCTTCAGCAACTTTGTACTGTTTACCACCTGTTGCAATAATTGCGTACATCTGTGGCACCTCCTATAACATTACTCGCCAAATATGGTGGCCTCTGTATAAAGCAGAAGCACTTCAACCTCTTTGTGCGGCATACGTGATTATAATAGCAGACCTTTTTTGGTTCGTCAATATATTTTTCTACGTTTTTTTGATTTTTATAAGCCTTTTTATAAGCTTTTTTCTGCCTTCTGCAGATCCATCAGATCCTCGATCACAGGTCTGCGCACCTTTTTCCTGGTCATTTCAAGAATATTCAGCGGCGTAATATCCACTGCCCTGCAGCGCACAGAATCCTTCTTCAGATGTTTCTTCAGTACATGGAAAAGCTCGTCGATATGATCCGGGTTTTCCATATTAATAAAATCGATGAGGATGATCCCTGAAAGATTCCGAAGCCGCAGCTGTCTGGCAATCTCCTGTGCTGCTTCCAGATTGATCTTCCGATAGGTTTCCTGAACTTTTTTCTTTCCTGTAAACTTTCCTGTATTCACATCAATGGAGACAAACGCTTCTGTCTGCTGGATCACAAGAAAACCGCCGCTGTTCAGCCACACTTTTTCATGCCAGATCTCATCAATAGCAGACTCGATCCTGTACAGCTTATAAAGGGGCAGCAGTCTGTTCCGTATACATACGAACTTTGGAAAGCTCCTGCGGGCTGCTCCCCTCCAGATAAGCGCAGATCTGCTGATGATATTCCGGAATATCCGTAATGATCTCCTCCAGATCCTGTCTGTATGTGTCCCGGATCCTTCGTATATACTCCGGCTCTGGCTGATACAAAAGGCTGCAACAGGTACGGCTGCGTCCATTTACAGCTACCTTTTGATACGTTTCCTGAAGATGCTTCAATTCTCTTTCCAGTTCTTCTTTTTCTGCTTCTGCAGCATTTGTACGCACGATCAATCCATATTCCTTATCAGGTTTCTGGATTTCATCCGCAAACCAGCCAGAAAGTCTTTTCCGGTCTTCAACGCTTAGTTTTTTGGAAAGACCGAATTTCTTATCGCCTGTAGTCAGTACCAGATACTTCCCGGTGAAATTCAGATTTCCGGACAATGCAGGAAGTTTTCCTTTCATGGCATCCCTGCTTACCTGCACAAGCAGCTCATCACCTGGCCTAAGGGGATGATTATCTGCAGCTCGCCCAGCACTTAGAATAGCTGTTTTCCCTTCTTCCAGTGAAAGATAGCCTCTTACATCCGGTGCGATCCGTACAAATGCAGCCTGAATGTTAGCAGCCACATTCTCCACCTGTCCAACATAAATATTGTCCAGGATAGATATCCTGTTTTCAGGCTCCAGCTGAAGCTCCATGATTTTCTGATCTTCTGTAAGAATGCAGACGCTGCAGGAAATTCCGCTTATTTCCATCCGGGTGATAATAAGTTTACTCAATTTCCTCTCCTAACGCTTCCAAAGTAACAAAACGATGGTTATCTTCATTGCCAAGATCCGCATATACTTCCAGTCGTTTGACCATCCACGGAAATTCAGGCATTTCTTCTTTCAGCCAGCTGCAAAAACTGTTCATCACGGCTTCCGGTTTTGTGTAATTAGAACTTGCAGATGCCAGTTTCATAAATATACCCTGTTCCTGCAGCTCCATCTGGTAAATACATGGACGGATATCCACCTCTTTTGTGCCTTTTTTTGTTTCCTTTGTTATAAGGATCTCAGGCTGTGTCAAAAATTCCCGAATTTTCTCACGCCATGCACACTTCGGCTCTTTTCCTTCTCTGAATACTACATAATAATCAGCGGCAGCTACAAGAGACATTGCTTTCCCAGCTTTTCCGTCTTCTACTTTTCTTGCACTAAGTACATGCACACCCTCTGTCATCTGGGCATCCAAAAGATCCCTGATCTGGGAAGTAGGAATGGTCTTTGTAAGCTCCAGATCAAAATATTCCCCCAGGCTTTCAACGCCAACTCCAAGAGGTGCGGCAAAGGACATGATCATGTGAGGACTGTATCCACCGGAAAATGCCACTGGAAGTCCTGCCCTGCGGACTGCCTTCTGGAAATAGCGCATGGTGTCCAGATGACCTACAAATTTTATAGGGCCTTCTTTTGTAAATTTAATTCTTACTTTCAAGACACACACCTCCTTTATAACCAGCAGCTCCGCAGCCGGAACATTTCTGCCTGCAGTTTGGTGTTACAATTTCTTTATGTGCCTGCTCCCATTCACGGATCAGGAATTTCTTCTTAACACCTGCATCAATAAAATCCCAGGGAAGGATTTCATCAGTACTCCGTTCCCGTAATGTATAAAAATCAATATTGACTCCTGTTTCTGCGAAAGCTTCCTTCCATATATTATAATCAAAGGATTCAGACCAGGCATCATAAATCGCACCCTTCTCGTATGCTTTCAGGATTACCTGTGATGCACGCCGGTCTCCTCTTGCAAGAAAGCCTTCCAGTACAGTCACATCCGGCTCATGCCAATTGTAACGGATGCTTCTCTGATTCAGCTGTGCACGGATCTCGTCCTTTACTACTTTTGCCTTGTCAATAAAATCCTGCTCTGTGTACATTCCAGCCCATTGGAATGGAGTAAATGGCTTGGGAACAAAGAAGGATGTACTTACGTTGATCTGGATCTTACCATGACGTTTTTCCTTTGGAATCAGATCATAATATTCCTCTGCAATCTTCTCAGCAAGATGTGCGATCCCTTTCATGTCCTCTTCTGTCTCGGTAGGCAGCCCAAGCATGAAATATAATTTAACTTTATTCCAGCCGCCAAGAAAGGCATCCGCTGCCCCCTGCATGATATTCTCTTCTGTAAGTCCTTTATTGATCACGTTACGAAGTCGTTGTGATCCGGCTTCAGGGGCAAATGTCAGGCTGCTTTTCTTAATGTCCTGTACCTTACTCATAACATCCAGTGCAAATGCATCGATCCTAAGAGACGGCAGGGAAATATTCACACCCTTTTCTTTAAATTCGTCAATCAGGAAATTCACCAGCTCCGGAAGGTGTGAGTAGTCACTGGAGCTTAAAGAACTTAAGGAAATCTCCTCATGTCCGGTGCTTTCCAGCATCTCTCTGGCTGAATCCTTCAAAGTCTGGATATCCCGTTCACGGGTTGGCCGATAGATCATTCCAGCCTGACAGAATCTGCATCCACGGATACATCCTCTTTGTATTTCCAGCGTCACTCTGTCCTGTGTTGCCTTAATAAATGGAACAACCGGTTTTTTAATGGAGCGGTAGCCTTTTTCCATATCTATGATCAGCTGCTTCTGAATGACTCTGGGTGCTTCTGCCCGGTTAGGTTCAAAGGAAGCAATGGTGCCATCTTCATGATAAGTCACATCATAAAATGCCGGAACATAAATCCCAGGGATCTGTGCCGCCAGAAGTAAAAAATCTTCCCGGGACCCCCCTGCAGCTTTATTTGCCTTATATGCGTCAAACAACGCATCATAAACAGTTTCACCTTCACCAATATAAAAAAGGTCAAAAAAGGCAGCCAGCGGTTCCGGATTGTAGGCACATGCACCGCCGCCTACAACGATGGGACATGAATCGTCCCTGTCTTTGGCAAGCAGCGGTATATGAGACAGATCAAGAGTCTGCAGTACATTGGTGTAGCACATCTCATATCCTAAGGTAATACACAGAAAATCGAACTGACGGATAGGGTCCTGGGACTCCAGTGCAAACAGCGGAATATTTTTCTCACGCATCACCTTATCCAGGTCCATCCATGGAGAAAAAACACGCTCACACCATACATCTTCCCTCTCATTAAACATGTTGTACAAAAGCATCATACCTAAATTGGACATTCCGATCTCATACACATCTGGGAAATCAAATGCCACACGTACCTTCACGTTGGGATCAATATTCCCATCCTCATCCATTTTCATAACAGAGTTGACTTCCCCGCCGATATAGCGGGCTGCTTTGTCAACACTTAATAATATTTCATCGCTTAACGCTAGTTTTCTCATACTATTCCTTTCAATAATTGTGCATATACAACAATTAAACAATGAATTTCTAGGAAATTCAGATTGCTGTAATATGCGTTTTAGGACTCAAAAATCTGTCTTTTCGTTCTAAAAATCTGAAAAACAGAGGGGCACTTTTAAGCCGGTTTTTTGGTTAAAAATGGATTTGGTCACTTTTTTCTATTTTCAAGCAAAAAAATAACCTCAGCATCTGGAAATGCGTGAGACCATTTTGATACCGGAAAACAGGACCATTAACAGTGTTTTTATTATAAACAGAAACGCTTAGAAGTTCAAGTATATAATTTTTATTCGGAAAAATTCACGGGAGTTTGACAGTTAGATATCAAAAAAAGTACTTGCAGGTCGCATAAAATCTGCTTTTTTGTGTCAAAATTTAAAAAGTAAAGGAAAAGAATAAATTACTATATTTTATGACAACGACGAAAATCGCTGCAACCCAGTAACCACAAGGGATGCAGCGATTTTTTGTCTCATCAACTGTCAAAGATGAGAGTATAGCATTCTAAGAAACATATAACAAGAATCGGACTGTTTTTTTGCGTAATTTTTTCTTGGCTTCTAATCGCTCTTCAAAAAAACATCAGCATGAGCCGTCAGGGAATCATCTTCATTCCCGTATTATTCATTTTGCAGGCTGTTATAGAAATGACCGGACTTGTATGGCCACAGCTGGTTGCCGATGTATTGTCTATTCTGATTGCAGCTATATTGTTCGGAAAAACTATGAAGAAAATGCAGTTGCTATAAAGCAAAACTCCGCCTATCGCATGCTTAGAATTTATCTTTCTCAATTCTAAGCATGCGATATCCGATTCCAATGTGTGTCTGGATGTATTGCACCCCATTTTTTTCAGGTTCCAGTTTTTTTCGCAGTGTTGCCATAAAAACCCTAAGAGAAGCAACATCGTTTTCCGAACATCGTCCCCAAATCTTCTGGGTAATATAGGTATGTGTCAATACCCTTCCCACATTGCGAGATAAAAGACAGAGCAGCTTATACTCAATGGGTGTCAAATGTAGTTCTTCTCCCTTCAGATATGTGCAGCCAGCCGTATAATCGATCTTTAATTCACCATTTTCAAAAACAGAGGTTTCCAACTGATCCCCTGTCTGCGTAATGGTAAGCCTCCTTTGAGTGACACGGATACGTGCAAGTAATTCCTCTACGGAAAATGGTTTTGTAATATAATCATCCGCTCCTGCATCCAGTGCTTCTATTTTGTCCGTATCCTCACTTCTGGCACTGATCACAATAATTGGCATGTTCGACCAGGTCCGGATTTTCTTTATTACCTCTACTCCTTCTATATCAGGAAGCCCCAGATCCAGAAGAACGATATCCGGATTGTGAGACGAAGCTTCCAAGAATGGCCGAAGATCCGTTTTCTGTCGCCAGATATTTATAGTCATGTGTTTTTAATGTAGTGACGATACAGGTTCCGTATGGGCCTGTCATCCTCCACCACCAGGATCAATGTCTTATTCATTTAATGTCACCTCGCTTAAGGGTAAAGTAAAAGTAAAATTGCATCCATGGGGATCATGGTCCGTCAGAGTCAGGGTTCCATCATGGGCTTCTATGATAGAGTGGCAAAGTGCCAGGCCAAGTCCCAGGCTCCGGTGACTATCCAGAACCGTTGTTTTTCCTGTATAAAACATCTCAAAAATATGCGGTTTCATTTCTTCCGGAATTCCAGGGCCGTTA
>NZ_JAYFUY010000101.1:0-3980 GCF_059933065.1 Blautia sp. HA3515
CAGTCCCATCTTTCTGAGAATCCCGGAGAGATACACTGGGTTAAAGAGCTGTGTCCGGACAGTCTTTTTTATGGAGATGCCTATGATCATTTCAACCTTTTTGGAAGAGATCATTGTCCTACTGTGATGGCTCACTGTGTATATTCCACAGAAGAAGAAATTGCCCTTATGAAAAAGCAGGGTGTTTATATAGCCCACTGTCCTCAGTCCAATACCAATCTTTCTTCTGGTATTGCACCTGCAGCCCTGTATCTGCGGGAAGGGCTTCATGTAGGTCTTGGAACAGATATTGCCGGAGGATTCTCTCTTTCCATGCTGCGTGCCATCGCAGATGCCATCCAGGTATCCAAGCTTCGCTGGCGGCTTGTGGATCCTTCGCTTAAGGCTTTAACACTTCCTGAAGCTTTTTACATGGCTACCCTAGGCGGCGGTTCATTTTTCGGGAAAACAGGCAGCTTTGAAAAAGGCTACGAACTTGATGCAGTGGTACTGGATGATTCCAGTCTTCCATCTCCCCGTTCTTTGCCGCCTTTGACCCGCCTTGAAAGACTGATTTCTCTTTCTGATAGCAGCAATATCATTCAAAAATTCGTGTGCGGAAATTCTATTTTTTCCAACACTGAAAATAAATAATACAAGGCACTAAAGTGCCAAATGAGGCAAACTTATGAACCTAGAAAAACTTTTTCACCTGAAGGAACACCACACCGATGTTAAGACTGAGATCATGGCCGGCATCACTACTTTCATGACCATGGCTTACATCCTGGCAGTCAACCCGAATATCCTTTCCGCATCAGGAATGGATCGTGGTGCTGTGTTTACAGCTACTGCTCTGTCTTCCTTTATCGCCACATGCCTGATGGCACTGCTGTCCAATTATCCATTTGTGCTTGCACCTGGAATGGGACTGAACGCATACTTTGCCTACACTGTTGTATTAGGCATGGGCTACAGCTGGAAGACACAGGCTTCTTGCAGCTGTATTTGTGGAAGGTATCATTTTCATCCTGCTTTCCCTTTACCAATGTACGTGAAGCCATCTTTAATTCCATTCCTATGAACCTGAAACATGCAGTATCTGTAGGAATCGGTCTTTTCATCGCATTTATTGGTATGCAGAATGCAAAAATCGTTGTAAACAATGACTCCACACTTGTAAGTATGTTCTCCTTTAAAAGTGCAGCTCAGAACGGAACCTTCAACACAGAGGGTATCACAGTTCTTCTTGCTCTGATCGGTGTGCTGATCACAGGTGTTCTTCTTGTAAAGAATGTAAAAGGCGGTATCCTTTGGGGTATCCTGATCACATGGGCACTTGGTATTGTCTGTCAGTTCACAGGGCTTTATGTACCAAATATTGAAGCCGGTTTCTGCAGCCTGCTTCCAGATTTTTCCAATGGAATTTCTGTTCCAAGCATGGCACCGACTTTCATGAAAATGGATTTCTCCGTTGTATTTTCACTTGATTTTGTAGTGATCATGTTTGCATTCCTGTTTGTCGATATGTTTGATACTCTGGGAACCCTGATCGGTGTTGCATCCAAAGCAGATATGCTGGACAAAGACGGCAAGCTTCCTCAAATCAAAGGCGCTCTTCTGTCTGATGCAGTAGGTACAACAGTAGGTGCAATGTGCGGTACTTCCACAGTAACCACATTCGTAGAAAGTGCTTCCGGCGTTGCCGAAGGCGGCCGTACAGGTCTTACTTCTATTGTGGCAGCCATTCTTTTTGGTCTGTCCCTGCTTCTTTCCCCGATCTTCCTGGCAATTCCATCCTTTGCCACAGCTCCGGCTTTGATCGTGGTTGGATTCTTAATGTTAACATCCGTTACCAAGATTGATTTCAACGATATGACAGAAGCGATTCCGGCATTTATCGCTATCATCGCGATGCCATTCCTGTACAGTATCTCCGAGGGTATCTCCCTTGGCGTTATTTCCTACGTAGTGATCAATCTTGTAACAGGTAAAGCAAAAGAAAAGAAGATCAGCATACTTATGTATGTTCTGGCGATTCTGTTTGTTTTGAAATACGTTTTCCTGTAAGCAAAACGGAACCAGTTACATCTGAATAAGTAATTTCAAGTCGAGCAGCTGCGAGACTTGGCGCGTGATTCTGGTCAGCGTAAGCTGACATATTCTTTACAGAATCACTGCGCATCCTCGCGGAGCGTTTATCTCAGTCGGAGATTGGACTCCCACTGAGACAAACTTGCTGTTACTCACCACCTGAAAGAGGTGGGAGTCTTCTCGACTGAGATAAAACCCCTGTGACACAGGCAGGAAACTAATTAGTCACTGCCTGATATCCCAGGGGTTTACTTATGTTTACTTATATTTGCCTATATTGCTTATGTTTTACTTATGTACAACTGTTCAATACACTTATATTTACATTTAAGCTTTCTCTTTCTGTGGCAGCTGTGCCAGAATAATGGCTGCAAACATGATCACGCAGCCGGCAATCTCTCTTGCACTTAACTGCTGTCCCATATCACCCAGCCTGCCAGAACAGAGATGCAGGACTCCAGACTCAGGATCAGAGATGCTACGGTTGGATTCATATTTTTTTGTCCAATGATCTGCAAAGTATAAGCCACTCCGCAAGACATTACACCAGCATACAGGATAGGCTGCCAGGCCGTAAGAACTGCAGACATTTCCGGTTTTTCAAAAATCAGCGCCGGAATCCCGGACAGGATCCCACACACCAGAAATTGGATACAGGACAGCTTTACCCCATCCACTTTCGGTGAATAGTAATCAATCACCAGAATATGAAATGAAAAAAGTACGGCACAGATCAGAACCAGAATATCTCCTTTTCCAATGGAAAAGCCGTCTTTAATACACAAAAGATAAAGTCCTGCAACGGCCATTGCTACTGCCAGCCAGATAAATGGAGAACACTTCTTTTTCAGGAAAAGTCCCAAAATAGGCACCAGTACAATATAGCACGCTGTAATAAATCCCGCCTTACCAACAGTGGTATATTTAATACCAAACTGCTGGAAATTACTTGCCAGGCACATAAGGATTCCACAGGCCAAGCCTCCCCAAAGCAGATCCTTCCTGCTGCCGGATCCCTGTGCCTCTTCTACTTTCTTGCTGCTGTTTCTGCCTATAAACCAGATCACAGGAAGGATACTGCAGACCCGATCAATGACCTGGTCATATTAAAGGTAAAGCCTCCCACATAATCCATTCCTACACTCTGGGCCACAAACGCAACGCCCCAAATGGTTGCGGTTAAAAGCAGGAGAAGGGAATTCTTTAAAGGTATCTGTTGTTTTTTCATAATAATTTTCCTCGTATTTTCAGTAGATCAAACTAGCATATATTACCTAGGCAGGCTTCAAGTCGAGCACTTAGCGATCCATCATACTGATGGATTCAATGCCTACACTTCCTCCTCGAACCACTTCAATATGTCCGAACTCTTCTTTGATCAGCTTAACAACAGCGTCATTCTTCGTAGCTGTCTGCACAAATTCCAGAAGCAGGCTGTCTTTGCCATAGTCGATCACTCGTGCTTTAAAGGTTTCTGCAATCTGAAAAAGCTCCACCTTATCTTCCGGGCTGCAGCCAAATACCTTTACGTAAAGAATCTCTTTCATACGTACAAACATATTTGTGAAATCAATCACCTTGATCACTTCCACCATACGGTTCAGCTGCTTTTTGATCTGTTCAAAGGTTTCGTCATCACAAAATGTACCAATTGTCATACGTGACACTGTATTATCCTCTGTTGTTCCTACTGTCAGGCTGTCCAGATTATAGCTTTTCCCTGAAAAAAGTCCTGAAATCTTTGCCAGAACACCTACCTGGTTCTCCACATACAGGGAAATCCATCTTTTCTTTAATCCTTTATCCAAAATACTGTCCCTCTCTTTCCTTAACAATCCAGGATCATATCTTCCAGTGTACCGCCTGGCTTGATCATAGGATAAACCATCTCTTCAGGGTCAATGATA
>NZ_JAYFUY010000102.1:0-18277 GCF_059933065.1 Blautia sp. HA3515
GTCGAAGTGAGTGGCAGGCACAGTGCTGACAACGATCCTGGCATGCTTTGCTAATGCATTTGTACTGCTTCCAGCTTACGGTAAGGCATTTGGTATGCCGGTACAGGCTTTCGTGGAGATGGGAACTGCTGTACACAGCTCTGTCAACAGCCTTCTGGGCTTTGTAGCGCTGATCATTGTTCCCTTTAACTTAGTGAAATATACTATTGTATCAGTGATCGTATTCTTTGTTTATAAGAGGATCCGTGTGGTTCTCCGAGGTGACTGATACAGGGAAAAGAGGTCATTATGGGCAAGATCAACCAGGTCAGGAAGCTGACAGATAATGCATATCTGAATCTTTACAATGTAAAGGCAACCAGTATACATAATACACCTGTGGATTATTTTGTGGCATCCAGGGCAAAGTCCGAAAAGGAAATGAAGCTTTCCACAGGTGAGAATCCTCCGGATGGAGTGATCATTTACAGCCTTTATGGGGAGAAAAAGGACAAGGTTGTACTGATCCGGCAGTATCGGTATCCCATCGGTACCTATGCTTATGAATTTCCAGCCGGGCTGGTGGAAAAGGGCGAAGACTACCATGACAGTGCAGTACGTGAGCTTTGTGAAGAGACAGGCCTGACCCTTACGCCTTTGAAAGTAGATGAGGCATATCAGAAGCCTTATTTTACTTCTGTAGGGATGTCAGATGAATCCTGTGCAGCAGTCTACGGATATGCCAGCGGCACAGTGAGTACAGATGCCCAGGAGGCTTCAGAGGAGATCCAGGTGGTGCTTGCAGACCGGGAAGAAGTTAAAAGAATCCTCCTGGAAGAAAGGGTATCCATCATGTGTGCGTATATGCTGATGCATTTTCTGAAGGATGAGAAGCCCTTTGACTTCCTGGAGGTTTTGAAATAAAACTGATCAGATATATTTTAATTTTAAAGTCATTCACTTAACTTTGTGCAGGCACAGGAGGGTGAATGACTTTTCTGTAGTTGTGATCATTAATATTCTGCATAGTCGTCGATCACATTATCATCTGCAGATGCGTCACCGGATGTATCACCAGATGTATCGCCTGGGGTATCCGGAGTGCTGATATCGCCGGAGGTATCTACGCCGCCGGAAGGATCATCAGCAGGGGGCGTATCCTCAGAGGTATCATCTCCTGTTACAGTATCGTCGATCACTTCATCAGAAGCGCCATCCGGATTGGAGTTATCCGGTTCATTGGATGGTGTGTCAGGGGTATAAGTATTATCTGTGGAAGTATCCTCACCTGAGGGATTGTCCTGATAATTGCTTTCCTGGTTATAGATCGGGAAATCCGATCCGGAGGATGTGCTGCCAGTGGCAGCTTCGGCCTCGGCAGCTGTTGCCGGGGCTTCTTTTAATGTAGTGGTGGCAGTAGGGATCCGTATGCTCTGGGGAACTACCACGTAGATCAGAAGCATAACACCGCAGAACAGTGCTGCACTTACTGCTATCTTTATCTCATCTGTATGTCGTCTCATGGAAACACTCCTTTTCACAGGCTTCAGAAGGAAATCCATATCTGAAATGTTTTTTATGCCGGGCACTTAAAATATGCTTCCGGCGGTGTCTGTTTTATTTCTGGATTATATCATAAACAGAATAAAATTTGTAGTGTGCAGATGCATAAAAACACCTTTGAATACCTTTACGCAAACACTTTCTTGCATTAAAATATGAAAATTTTCCTGTAATGCAGTAAAAAAGTGCTTTTCATACGTACAGAATCGTGCTAAAATGAAAAATAAATTTTATCTCAGTCGAGAAGACTCCCACCTCTTTCATGTGGTGAGTAACAGCAAGTTCGTCTCAGTGGGAGTCCAATCTCCGACTGAGATAAACGCTCCGCGAGGATGCGCAGTGATTCTGTAAAGAATATGTCAGCTTACGCTGACCAGAATCACGCGCCAAGTCTCGCGGCTGCTCGACTTGAAGATTTGGTGTCAAAACACCAAAATATGGAAAAGAAAGAGGAGTTATTATGACACAGGCAACCATTTGTATTTTGATCACGATTTTTCTGTATCTTCTGGGGATGCTGGCCATTGGATTTTACTGTGCCAAGAAGACAGCTTCCACATCCGACTTCTTCCTTGGAGGAAGAAAGCTTGGACCTTTTGTAACCGCCATGAGTGCAGAAGCCTCAGATATGTCCAGTTATCTGGTAATGGGACTTCCTGGACTGGCATATCTGTCCGGTGTGGCTGATGTAGGCTGGACCATTATCGGTCTGGCAGCAGGTACCTATCTGGCGTGGCTACTGGTAGCAAGAAGGATCCGCAGATATTCCCAGATTACCGGCTCCATTACACTTCCACAGTTTTTCTCAAACAGATTCCATGATAAGAGAAGTATTCTGGCAGCCATTGCAGCAGTGGTGATCATTATCTTTTTTGTACCATATACAGCAGCAGGCTTTGCCGGCTGCGGCAAGCTTTTCTCATCCTTGTTCGGCATGGATTATATGACCGCAATGGTGATCTCAGCTCTTGTGATCGTAGGATATACAGCTACCGGCGGTTTTCTGGCAGCATCCATCACAGACCTGATCCAGAGCATCATTATGACGGTGGCTATTATGACAGTTCTTATTTTTGCTACTGTACAGGCAGGCGGTATTGGCGCAGTGCTTGACAATGCCAAATCCCTTCCAGGATATCTTTCCTTTGGAAGCACATATCTGGAAGAGACTGGAACCAGCGAACCTTATACACTTTTACATATTATTACTACTGTTTCCTGGGGACTGGGATATTTCGGAATGCCTCATTTCCTGCTTCGCTTCATGGCCATTGAGGATGAGAAAAAGCTGAAGCTTTCCAGAAGGGTTGCTTCCGTATGGGTTTCCATTTCCATGGCACTGGTTGTTGTGATCGGTATTGCAGGACGTGCATTAAGCAGCAAAGGTATCCTTGATACACTTCACGGAGCAGATACAGAGACCATCATTGTCAGGATTTCTGACCTGTTATCCGGTTATGGGATTATCCCGGCTCTGCTTGCCGGACTGATCCTTTCCGGTATTCTGGCAAGTACCATGTCCACAGCAGATTCCCAGCTTCTGGCAGCATCCTCCAGTGTTTCCCAGAACCTGCTTCAGGAAGCTTTTCATCTGAAGCTGTCCCAGAAGGCAAGTATGATCGCTGCAAGGACAACAGTTATTGTGATCGCAGTTCTTGGCCTGTTTCTTGCAAAGAATCCGGACAGCTCTGTATTCGGTATTGTATCCTTTGCCTGGGCAGGCTTTGGTGCAGCCTTTGGTCCGGTAGTGATGTGTGCCCTGTTCTGGAAGCGCGCAACTTTCCCTGGAGCAGTGGCAGGTATGATTTCCGGCGGAGTTATGGTTTTTGTATGGAAATACCTGATCCGGCCAATGGGCGGTGTCTGGGGGATTTATGAGCTGCTTCCTGCATTTCTGGTTGGAACATTGATGATCGTGGTAGTCAGTCTTCTTACAAAGAAACCATCTGCTGAGATTGAAGCAGAGTTTGAGCTTGCAAAGAAAAAAACTGACCTGTAAGAAAGTGAAAACATACAGTAACAGATTTAAAAGAGTTTGAAGTGGTAAAAAAAAGGTATCGCTTAATCATCTGATGGGATGGTTTGGCGATACCTTTTCTATTTCAGGAAAAATATACGGATGCCCTTTGAAATCCCGCGGATCATTTTCTGCTGGTAAGCAGCAGTCTGCATCAGACGGTCTTCCGCAGGGTTTGACATATATCCAAGTTCGATCAGGGTAGTGGGAACCTTGCTCCAGTTATTGCCGGTCATAGTGTCTGTTTCCCATACCTTTTCTTTAAAGCAGCCGGTACTCTTTACATAGGCATTAAGAACAGCCTCTGAAAGAGAATAGCTGCTTTTTATCTGTTTTGAGGTAAGATAAGGATTGGCAGCTGTCACGCACACAGTACGTGCGCCTGCTGCCTGCTGGGAGGTGAAGCTGTTTGCGTGGATCCGGATATAGGCATCTGCTTTTTTACCATTGGCAAAGGCAGCACGCTGTCTGCAGCTTTTGGCTGTCTTATGGTCAGTTCTGGTAAGGAAGACCTTGCAGCCCTGTTTCTTTAGAAGAATGGATAGCTTTTTGGCTACTGTCAGGGTCAGCTGGTATTCAGGTACCCCAGTGGCTATACCCTGTGTGCCTGGATTATCCCTGGCTTTTTGCTCTGGGGAGCCTGGACCTAAAGGCTCGGTTCCCTGTGCAGTTACACCGGAATGCCCTGGATCCAGCACAACTACAGGAGTCCAGATCCCTTGGGCATCGATCTTGCGTCCCTGGACAGTCACATTTGCACGCATCTTTCCGGTCTGGCGTCCGAAATAGCGGTAATGTCCACGGATGTATTGCCAGCCTGTAAGCATCCTTCCGCTGGAATCAAAGGCATAATAGGCATTCCTGATCCTGCGAAGACCTTTCAGTTTTTTGCCGTTTTGATAATAATATTTCCCTGTGCGGTTTGCTTTCCAGCCTGTAAAACCGGCTGCCTGAACCTGCATGGCTCCAGGAAGTACTGAGGCATTGCCCGGGACATCAGGGCTTAGTAAAAGGGTCAGCACAAGCAGCAGGATAAATAGCGGGGAAAATTTTCTTACTGTTTTCATAAGGAAAAACGCACATTTCGGAAGTGGCTGTGCAGTGCGCCATCTGTGTCTTGTGGATCTTGCTCCGGATCAAAATAGTATGCAGGATTTTGGAATATATCGTTGATGGCAATGATGGCAGCGCCATAAACCATAGAGTCCTGCTTATAAGAGCTTAATCGGATGGAGGTGGTTTCCATTGTCTGGGGAACCACTCTTTTCTGTACATTAGAGATCACCCGTTCCAGCATCAGGGTGGGGTTCACATGAGCCATTTCATCTCCGATCACGATGGCTCTTGGGTTAAAGCTGTTGATCACATTAATAATGCCGATAGACAGGTAATCACACATTTCCATATAAAGCTTTACTGCGGTGGGATCTTTTTTTCTTACCAGCAGAACAGCATCTGAGAAAGTAAGCTCACCTTTTTTGCCAAAGGCTTCATTCAGCTTTTTTACAAAGGTAATGGAAGAGCAGTAGCCTTCCAGACAGCCGTAATTCCCACAGGAGCATCTGGGGCCGTGGATATCAATGGTGGTATGTCCAATCTCACCTGCAGCACCGGTAGACCCTGTCAGCAGGGCGCCGTTGTTCACGATGCCGGCGCCAACACCCTGGGCAAAAGCAACATATACCAGCACATCAGTATTATTCGTCTCTTTACTATACCAGAACTGAGCCAGTGCAGCTGCATTGGCATGCTCTTCAATGATCACCTGGATCTTGTAATGTTCCATAAATTCATCCTTCAGCGGAATGTCTGCCCATCCTTCCACTTCGGTAACAACAGAAATCCGGCCTTTCACACGGTTGTAAGGGCCGGGGATGGCAAGCCCCAGTGCAAGGATCTTTTTATCTGGAAATTGCCTGATCATTTTGTCCATTGCATGGAACACCATGTCCATGATCTCCCTGGCATTTTGTCCGTGCTTAATACTGGTTCTGCGGATCGTAACGGCTTCTCCGTACAGATTGAAAAGCCCTACAGAGAAATTCTGTCTGGCGATCCGGATCCCGGCTACCGCAAGATCCTCTGTGTTCAGGGAGATGGCAATGGAGCGGCGCCCCTTCACGCCGGTGAGCAATCCTACTTCCTTTACAAGATTCCAGTTCATAAAGTCATTGATAATATGTGTAACCGTCGCCTGCTTTAGACCAGAATGTTCTGCTAATGTGGTTCTGGCACATACCTTTTCACGCCGCAGAAGATTCAGCAAAAGGCTGCGGTTCAGATTCTGGATATTTCCCTGGTTCAGGCCTCGCATGGTTTCTTTCATCAGTCATACCTCTCAGAATATTTTATAGGATGAACACTGTAATCTGGATTTTATCGTTCCCACACCCAAAACATAATGGGTTAATACAGTGTTCAGATGAATAACAACCCTAAATAAAATTATTAGTTCAATTTATTACTTAATTCAATTATATTATATAGTAAAAAAAAGATAGATGCAAGACAAAAACAGCCGGACCATCAAAGGAGATGATCCGGCAGGAAAAAAACGGTCATAGGAATTTATGCGAAATATACATTCACATCATGCTCTTTAAAATACTCAATGTACTGGGAAGGCGCATTCCCATTGGTGATCACATTGGGAATACTGTCCAGGCTGCACAAATGGGTAAACGCCCGTTTGTTGAACTTGGATTCATTCAGCAGCATGTAAATATCTTTCACATTCTGAAGGAGATAATTATACAGTGGAAGCTGTGCCCGGTTGGTGATGGAGTAACCGTATTCCAGGTCAGCACCGTCAATAGTGAAAAACAACTTGTCAAAATACAGCTTCCGAAGATTCTGTATGATGGATTCGTCCAGGGTTTCAATATGGTTGCTTCCAAGATGGATATTGCCTCCAAGGAGAAAAACACCGATATCATGATTGGAAGCAAGCTCCAGTGCACCGGTAATGTTGGTGGTAACAACTGTGATCCCCTTCTTGTCGCTTTTGTTCAGGTGACGGCAGAGAAGAGAACCTGTAAAACCGGCTCCTACAAAAAGGATATCCCCGGAATGGATAAGGTCAATGGACTTCTGGGCAATGGCATTCTTGCACTCAAACTGGTCATCTGCCATTTTGATTGAGGAGAAAACCTGGAAATAATTGGATTCGTCCTTTTTGTCGATAGCAGACTGCTCCGGCTTCTGTGCACCGCCATGTGTACGCGTAAGAAGACCCTTCTCCTCAAGCTGTGCAAGATCCCTTCTGGTGGTGGCAAGGGAAGCACCTGTAAGATTGCAAAGTGTCTGCGTGGCTGCAGTATGATTCTGGTCAAGATAATCCAATATTAATTTCTTACGTTCCGTAGCTAGCATAAACATCTCCATTATATATCCCGTCAGGAAAGGGATTTTTCTATTTTTACCAGCCTGCTTGTGCCCAGCCTGGAAGCACCAAGGGAAATAAATTTCTCTGCATCATCAAAAGAGGAAATGCCTCCGGCAGCTTTGATCTTAACATCTGGTCCAACATATTTTGCAAAGAGTGCGATGTCGTCAAAGGTAGCGCCGCCAGTTGAGAAACCGGTGGAGGTTTTGATAAAATCTGCCTTTGCCTGAGTGACGATCTCACACATTTTGATCTTTTCTTCTTCATTTAACAGACAGGTTTCAATAATTACTTTCAATATTTTATTATCACATACTTCTTTTAGTTTTTCAATTTCATTTTGCACATAAGCGTAATTTTTAGCCTTTAATGCACCAATATTGATCACCATATCCAGCTCGGATGCACCATTTGCAATGGCATCCTTGGCTTCATAGATCTTAGCCTCTGTGGTGTGGTTGCCGTTTGGAAAACCGATCACTGTACAGATAGGAAGCTTGCCCTGTACATACTCTGCTGCTGCAGCAACATAACAGGGGGGAATACATACGGAAGCTGTGCCGTAACGAAGCCCGTCGTCGCAGATCTGACGGATCTCCTCCCAGGTGGCTGTCTGTGCCAGTAATGTGTGGCTCACCATTTTTAATACTTCGCTGTGTGTCATGTAATACTCCTTTCCTTTACAAAGAAATCATCTTAATTATTATTTATACGGATTGCTTCGCGCTTTGCAATCTCACTACGATCATTATATACTATGATGAGCGATTCGTCAATTAAAAATGAGCGAAATTGAGCGATAACATATAATATATAAAAAGAATGAACAAAAAACTAAAAATATATTGAAATTCAACAGGCTTTATGTTAATATCTAAAAAGGAAAAACGATAAAACAATCAAAAACAATCAAAACAAAGCAACCAGGACAGGAAGGGGGATATATATGAGTTTTGACAAAGTGCAGGCAGATCGTCTGGCAGTCAAAATCAGAAGAATATTTTAAGGGCCATTGCATCCGAAGGGGAAGGGCCATATAGGCGGATCTCTTTCCATTGCAGACACTTTTGCAGTCCTTTACAGCGGAGTGGCAAAAGTAGATCCGACAGACCCGGGTAAAGCAGACCGGGATTTTGTAGTTATGTCCAAAGGACATTGCGGGCCGGCTATGTATGCAGTGCTGGCTGCCAAAGGCTTTTTTCCGGAAGAGGCTTTGGATACGCTGAACAAAGGAAATACCATTCTTCCAAGCCATACAGACCGGCTGAAAACGCCTGGGGTGGATATTTCTACAGGCTCTCTTGGACAGGGGGCATCCCTGGCAGCAGGGGCAGCACTGGCAGACAAGCTTGATGGGAAAACTTCTTATGTATATATGATTTTGGGAGATGGAGAACTGGATGAGGGCCAGGTGTGGGAGTCTGCATTATTTGCAGCACATCACAAGCTGGATCATCTGATCACTTTTGTAGATGTGAATGGCAAACAGCTGGATGGAACTACAGACCAGGTGTGCTGTCTTGGCAGTATTGAGGATAAGTTCAGGGCCTTTGGCTATCATGTGGTTTCTGTTCAGGATGGAAATGACACCGGACAGATCTATCAGGCGATTCAGGAAGCAAAAGCAGTGAAGGACAAACCTTCCGTGATTCTTTTACATACAGTGAAGGGAGCCGGCATCCGTTATTATGAGGAGATGGCGAACTGCCATTCCACAGAAGCTGAAGAAAGAAAATCTGCCGGATTTCTATCAGGAGCTTGACAGAAGGCTGAAAGAAAAGGAGGAGGCGTAACTGTGGAGGAGCTGAGAAAGGTTTTTTATAAAACAATGGCAGAAATGATGGATGAAAATCCCCAGGTGGTATATCTGGATGCGGATCTGGCAGGAGCCATGGGAACAGCCGGACTGTTTCAGGAGTTTCCGCAGCAGGCCTTTGATATGGGGATCATGGAAGCCAATATGATCGGCGTAGCTGCCGGGATGTCCATAAAAGGTAAGATCCCATTTGTACACAGTTTTGGGCCCTTTGCTTCCCGAAGATGTGCAGACCAGACCTTTTTATCAGGCTGCTACAATAAGGCGAATCTGAAGATCATAGGTTCAGACCCTGGGATCACCGCAGAAACTAACGGTGGTACCCATATGCCATTTGAGGATGTGGGGATCTACAGATCTTTTCCCTGGGATGACCATTATGGATATTGACGAGCCATATCTTCTCCAGGAGATCCTGAAGAAAATGGCAAATACCTATGGTGTGATGTATCTGCGCTTTCCAAGAAAAGGAAAGACCGCTTACTATTCCGGTACAGAAGAATTTCGGATTGGCAAAGGAAACATCGTAAGGGATGGTACAGAATGCTACAGTGATCGCCTGCGGGATTGAAGTTGGTTATGCACTGGAAGCTGCTGAGAATCTGGCAAAAGAAAATATCCAGGTGCGTGTGGAGATATGTTTACCATCAAACCTTTGGATCAGGAGCTTGTGATCCGCTGCGCCAGGGAAACAGGGGCGATCCTGACTGCAGAGAACCATAATATTTATGGCGGACTTGGCAGCGCAGTGGCAGAGGTGCTTGCAGAGAACTGTCATGCTGCCTTTAGCAGAGTGGGAGTACCGGATACCTTTGGCGAGGTTGGAAATAAAAAATTCCTGGCAGATAAGTTTGGGATTTCAGCAGAATACATAGAAAAGGCAGTTAGAGAAGTGATTTTGAAAAAGAAGAAAGGCCTGGGAGATTGACACATGAGAAATGCTTTGTATATACAATCCGGAGGACCTACGGCAGTGATCAACTGTTCTGCCGCCGGTGTGATCCGGGAATGCCAGGAGCTTCTGGAAAAAGGCGGAAAGCTGTACGCAAGCCTTCATGGGATTGACGGCCTGCTTCATGATCATTTGTATGATTGTACAGATATGGATGAAATGCAGCTTTTGCGTTTACGAAATACACCGTCCATGGCTTTTGGCTCCTGCAGATATACAGTGCGGGAGGATACCACAGAGGATTATGACCGGATTCTTGCAACTCTGAAAAAATATCAGATCTATTATATTTTTATTAATGGCGGCAATGGTTCTGTAGCTGCAGGCCACCGTTTGTGCGAGCATCTGAAAAAAGCCGGTTATCCATGTTGTTTGATGGTGATCCCTAAGACAGTGGATAACGATATTGCCATTGTGGATCATGCACCTGGTTTTCCATCAGCTGCCCGTCATACTGTGATCACCATATCAGAACTGGTTCATGATATGTATACCTACGATACAGATCTGATCATGGCAGTGGAAGTGATGGGGCGTAATACAGGATATCTGGCTGCAGCTGCAACCGCAGCCGGGAAAACCGGATGGGGACCGGATCTGATCTATGTACCGGAAGTGGTTTTTGACCCGGAACAGTTTGTAAATGATGTGGCCCAGGTTGTACAGAAAAAAGGCAAATGCTTTGCAGTAGTGGCAGAAGGAGTCAAGACAGCAGACGGCAGATATCTTTTTGAGGATACTACCGTTAATAAAGCAGATGATCCGTCCAAAAATATGGGAGGGATCACCCCTTACCTGAATCATCTTCTGCGGAAACACTTTACCTGCAAGATCCGCTGCATTGATCTGGGATTAATGCAAAGGTGTGGCGCACATGACGCTTCTGAGATTGACAAAACAGAGGCACAGCAGCTTGGAAGCGAAGCTGTGAAGCGTGCTTTTGCCGGAGAAAGTGGGAAGATGGTTACACTTACCAGGATCAGCAGCAGCCCATACAGGACCGAGATACAGACGCTGGATCTGAACCAGGTGGCAGATGTGGAAAGAGTGATGGATCTGTCCTACCTGGAGGATAACCGCCATCAGATCAAAGAAGCTTATATGGAGTATATCCTTCCGCTGATCGGTGATTTACCAGAGTACGTGAAGCTGGACGGGATCAGCTATTAAAACAGGAACAGAAACTGAATAAAGACAGAATCAGGACAGCCTGGACGAGCAGGCCTGTCTGAAGTATATGACCAAAACAAGGAGGAAACAGCAATGTACACTTATCAGGAACTGGGGCTTGTAAATACGAAAGAGATGTTTGCAAAGGCGTATCGTGAAGGCTATGCAGTCCCGGCTTTAAATTTTGTAACCATTGAACAGCTGAATGGAATGATCGATGCAGTGATCGAGAAGAAATCTCCTGTGATCCTGCTGGTATCACCTAATCTTCACCGTCAGCTGGGACATGAGATGACTGCAAGGCTTGCCCAGGTAGCAACAGACCGGATCAAAGAGGCCGGATTACAGATTCCGGTAGCCCTTCATCTGGATCATGGCATGACCTATGAACAGTGCGTGATGGCCATTGAAGGAGGCTTTTCATCCGTTATGATCGATGGAAGCAAGCTGCCTTTTGAGGAGAATATTGCACTGACCAAAAAGGTGGTGGAATATGCCCATGCACATGGTGTTACAGTAGAGGCAGAGCTTGGCATATTAAAAGGAAAGGAGGAGGATGGAACCGAAGGTACAGATGAAAGTATGTATACGGATCCGGAAATGGCAGTAGATTTTATCCGCCGTTCCGGGTGTGACAGTCTGGCAATCTCCATAGGAACCTGCCATGGACTGGTGAAAATGGTTCCCAATGAAGACGGAACCCTGCCGGAACTTCGTTATGATATCCTTCAGTATATTTCGACAAGGAACCTGGCTTCCCCATCGTGCTTCATGGATGCTCCAATATTTCCCAGAAATATGTGGATATGATCAATGAGCATGGAGGACATATTGAAAAGACAGTGGGTATCCCTGATGATCAGGTACGCAAGGCGTCCAAGCTTGCTGTGTGCAAGGTTAATATTGCTACAGACGGATGGATTTGTGGGCTGGCAAATACCAGACGTATCCTGGATGAAGAACCGGGAGCGATTGACAGCCGTGCGTTTACTTTAAAGATCCGCCCGCTGATGAAGGAACTGTATCTCCATAAGATCGATATTATGGGAAGTGCAGACCGGGCATAAATTTAGGACAGGTGTGAAGTATGAAGGATATGGATGAAAAGTTTTTTCTTTGTGTGGAAATCGGAGGCACCAATCTGCGGTATGGAGTGGTGACAAAGGACTATACATTGAAGCAGTTTGACAAGATTCCTTCCAAAGGACTGTCAGATGCCAGGGATAAGGGGGAATATTTGAAGCAGTTGCTGGATCCGGTGCTGGAAGAGAACGGGGGAGTTTCAAACTTTATGTGCATTTCCCTTTCTCTTGCTTCCCTGATGAACCTGGACCGGACCATATGCTATAATTCCCCGAATATCCAGGGCTTTGATAATCTTCCGCTGAAAGCAATTCTGGAAGGCCTGTGGGGGCTTCCGGTGATAATGGAGCGGGATGTGAATACCTCTCTTTTGTATGATCTGTGGAAGAACCATATGGGGCAGGAAGGGATCGTGATCGGCGTGTACATTGGCACTGGCCTTGGAAACGCCATGAGCATTGATGGAAAGGTATATAAAGGCTATACCGGCTCATCCTGTGAGCTGGGACATATTCCTGTGGACGGTCTTGAAAAGATGTGTGGCTGCGGGAAAAAAGGATGCATTGAACTGCGTGCCTGCGGGAAAGTACTGGCAGAGATTGCCAGGGAGCATTATAAGTGTCAGGTTTCTGACATCTTTGTAAAGTACGGGGATCAGCCGGATGTGCTGGATGTGGTGCGTATGTGTGCCCTTGCCACAGCTACAGAGGTAACGATCCTGGATCCTGTGTGTGTTGTGCTTGGCGGTGGTGTGACACAGATGCCTGGGCTTCCCTATGGAGTACTTTATCCGGAATGTAAAAGAAAACCTGCGGACACCGGAGCCTCGGGCTTCCCTTAGGATCGTCCCTGCGTCACCAGATGCAGAAGCAGGGGTGATCGGAGCGGCTCTCAATGCATGCACTGCACTCAAGTAACTGTTTTTGTTGAATGTGAATAAAATCCGATGTGATTAATTGTGATATTCGACAAAATAGCTAAATGAATTTAAAAGTTTGTTGACATTATTAATTAAATGAATTAAGATATAAACATCAAAGGCAACGACATACAAGATGCCGTAGCAAAAATAAGGAGGGTATTTTTTATGAGCAAGAAGGTATTGGCAACAATGTTAGCAGCAACAATGTTAATGGGAGCTACTGCTTCTACAGTATCAGCAGCAGGCTTCACAGCTCCGGAAGGTGTTGATCCATCCGAGTATCATCTGGCAATCTGCATCCATTCTATGGATAATGAGTATTGGGCACAGGAAGCTAAGGGAGCTCAGCTGGCAGCAGAGTATTACGGAGTTGAGGCAGATATCCTTACCTGCGATAGCGATGACAACAAACAGATTCAGGGAATCAAGGACTATATTGCACAGTATGGTGACAAGGCAATCTTCGTAGTTGACCCTTCTTCTACAGCAAACACAGTAAATATTGCTGAGACATGTGAAGATGCAGGCGTTTATGTATCCATCCTTGCACACAGGGCTGAGGGCCTTTATCCGGCAGATTATCCTCACTTTGTAGCATCTCTGATGCTGGATGATATGGCAATCGGTAAAGCTACCGCTTCTGCACTGTTCGAGGCTATCGGTGGTGAAGGCCAGGTTGCAGAGCTTCAGGGACTTCTTGGTGATGACTCCGCTACCAACAGACATGCAGCATTTGAGGAAGCATTAAAGGATTATCCGGACATCGAAGTAGTTGACAGCCAGACAGCAAGCTGGAGCCAGTCAGACGCTATGGCACTTGTAGAGAACTGGATCGTTAATTATCCGGATCTGAAAGGTATCTTCTCCGCAAACGATACAATGGCACTTGGTGCTGTTGAAGCTCTTAAGAACGCTGGAAAGAACGGCGAGATCAAAGTCAGCGGATGTGACGGTATCGAAGCAGCTCTTAACGCAGTTAAAGACGGTGATCTTGTTATCACAAACGCAAACGATGGATATTGCATCGCTGGTTATGGCGCATCCTACGCAATCCAGGCAGCTCTTGGCAGCCTTGACGTAGAGGGTATGGATCCTGCAGAACGTCTGATCTTCTGCAAGACTACACTTGTAACAGCTGACAACGCAGATGACATTATCTCCAAATTCATCGAGACACAGGATCCTGGATATGATTATTCAGACCTTAGCTTCTGCATCGACAAATATCAGGAAGATGGTGCAGCAGCAGACGAAGCAGCAGAATAAATAATCAAGCTGCCCGGAGGGCTCCGGCAGCAAGATAGGATTATAACAAGAGAGGCGAAATGCATGCCGCATTTCGCCTCATCTGTTAAAAACTGGATGTGAGGATGTTCTATGAATAATAAACGGCGTGACTTATTAAAGAAAATGACAGTTAGTCAGCAGTTCGTTACCCAGGCAGAAGACAATGCCAAAATGGATAAGGTCAGAAGATATGCCCCCCTGATTCTGCTGGTTATCATGACTGCGATCGGAGGCATTTCCCAGAAAAACTTTTTTTCCTGGGCGAACATTGTAAATATTATGTTCCAGATGTCTATTCCGCTGGTAATTTCCGTTGGTCTGAGCTTTGTCCTTCTTCTTGGAAGCATTGACCTTTCCATTGAAGGAAATATGGGCTTTGCCGGATCTTTGGTTGCTTTTCTTGTTGTTAATAATTCAAATTCAAATAATTTCGGTATTTTCGGTGTGCTTATTGCTATCCTGATCGGGCTGGCAGTTGGTACAGTAGTTGGATTCCTCCATACAAAAGGAAGGATCGCAAGCTTTATTGTTTCTTATGCAGTTGGTTGTATTATGACAGGCGCAGCAGTGTTGATCTACAGAGGTACACCAATTCAGGTTAAGGATCCTATGTTCATTGCTATTTCTCAGGGAAGGCTTTTCGGGATTCCATACATTACGTTGATTTCATTTGCTGTGTTTATCATAGGAGCGATCATTATGAACTATACTGCATTCGGTCGTGCAGTATTTGCAATCGGTGACAATGAAGCGGCAGCAGCTTCTACAGGGATCAATATTACACGCACCAAGATCAAGGTGTACGCTTTATGTGGATGTACAGCAGCGATTGCCGGTGTACTTCAGTGTATGAGATTAAAGCTTGGACAGTCTAACCTTGGATTGAACCAGATGTTCCCGGTTGTTACAGCTATCGTACTTGGCGGTGGTTCCGTAAGCGGCGGTAAGGGCGGTTCCCTTCAGACCTTTGTAGGTGTGCTGATCTATACGGAGCTGGCAAACTGGCTGACCCTGATGGGCGTTGATACAAACCTTAAAAAGGTCATCCAGGGTATTATCATTATTATCGCTGTTACGCTTACAGTAGAGCATAACAGAAAGACTGTAGTGAAGTAAACGGAGGGATACATATGGGTGAAGTTTTATTTGAAACAAAAGGCGTTGGCAAAACATATGGATCCAATACTGTTTTGCATGATATTGATATGAAGATCCACAGCGGCGAGGTAATCGGACTGATCGGTGAGAACGGAGCCGGTAAATCTACTCTGATGAAGCTGATCAGTGGTGTTGAGACTCCTTCCATGGGAGAGATGTTTTACATGGGTAAGCCTTATGTAGCAACATCCATTATCAATGCGAATAAGCAGGGCATCGGAATGGTATTCCAGGAGCAGTCCCTGGTAGCAAATCTTACAGTTGCCCAGAACATTTACCTTGGCCGTGAGAAAAAGTACTCCAAAGCAGGACTTGTAAATTGGGCAGAAATGAACAAGGATGCAAAGAAAGCACTGGAGCGTGTAGACATTAAACTGGAACCTGGTAAAAAGGTCCGTGATATTGATATGGCAACCAGAGAGATGGTTGAGATTGCCAAGGTGCTGGATGTTGTAACAGAAGCAGCTGAAGGACATGCGATCATCCTTCTTGATGAGCCTACCACCGTGCTTTCAGATGATGAGATCCAGGAGATGTATGTACAGATCCGGAAGATGAAGGCAGCAGGAAATGGTATTGTATTTATTTCCCATCATCTGGATGAGATCCTTGCGATCACAGATACGATCTACGTATTTAAGGATGGTGAGGAAACAGCTGTTTTTCCTACTGCAGAAGCGAATATTGATGTTCTGTATGAGAAGATGGTAGGAAGAGCGACTACAGGAGAGTTTTATGTGGAGGCACAGCAGAGCGTGCCATCAGATAAAGTGGTTCTTGAGGTAGATGATTTAAGTCTTTTTGGTGTATTTAACCACATTTCCTTTAAGCTTCATGAGGGAGAGGTGCTTGGACTTGCAGGTCTGGACGGATCCGGTGCAGAGGATGTATGTAACTGTCTGGTGGGACAGGTAGCACCTACAGAAGGACGTATCCTGATAGAGGGAAAAGAAGTCAGATTCGGCAACTCCTATCAGGCAAGGAAAGCAGGGATCCTTTCAGTACCTAAGGATCGAAGAGATGAAGGAATGGTCAGCATTCTTTCTATTGAAGACAATATTACCATATCCAGCTGGGAGCATATGAAGAGCAAAGGCCTTCTGTCCGGAAAGAAGATCCGTCAGACGGCACTGAAATGGATCAAGGAAGCAGGTATTAAATGTACCGGACCTAAGGAACGTATTTCACAGCTTTCCGGCGGTAATGCACAGAAAGTTATTTTTGCAAGGGTTCTTGAAAGTGGCTGTAAGGTGCTGATCCTGAATCATCCTACCAGAGGTGTGGATGTAGGTGCAAAACAGGAGATTTACCGTCTGGTACGTGAGATGACAGCTGCCGGTCATGCAATCATTGTAATTGGTGATACTCTGGATGAATGTCTTGGTTTATCCAGTAATGTTATTGTTTTCAGAGACGGTTGATCAGCGGATCCTTTGACTGCCCTGTAGACTTCAAACCTTCCCAGCAGGAAGTTGTACATTTTATGATGTAGGAGGGCAGAAGAGAAATGAAGCAGAAAAAATTCAGTTTATCCAATTTATCACAGTACATGGTAGTTATCAGTATTGTGCTGGTATTCCTTGTATTTACAATTTTAAATCCTACCTTTATCAGTGCATACAGCCTTCAGAACCTTCTGGTTGAGGTTTCTCCGCTGATCCTGCTGGCAGGAGGCCTGTCATTTATCATCTTTACAGGTGGTATTGATCTGGGATCCGGTGCCATGGTATCTGCTACCTGCGTTATTTCAGGTCTTTATGTAAGCCGTTTCGGCAACTGGATCATTCCTATCATGGTGGTGATCGGTGTGCTCCTTGGCATGTTGAATGGTGTGATCGTAACAAAATTAAAGATTCCGTCCTTTATCGTAACTCTTTGTACTCAGAACTTATGGGCATTTATCGCTTTGTATTTCTGTCCCAATGGTTCTGTGGCAGTCGGAATGGAATACAGAAAAGAAATCAGCTGGATGACAAGTAAGATCGCAGGGATCCCTATTATTTTCTTATTTGCAGTCGTTGTAGTGATCCTGCTCTATATTTTCCAGCAGTATACACCATCCGGAAGGGCGATCTTTGCAGTAGGCGCCAATATCCGTTCTACCAGGCTTGCAGGTGTGGATACAGATAAAGCGCCAGATCATGGCTTTTGTGGTCAGCGGTGCATGCAGCTCTCTGGCAGGTGCAGCTGTATGCATACAAACGGGAATCAGTCGGTGCCTACCATCGGTGATGCACTTACACTTTCAGCCATTGCTTCCATAGCATTGGGCGGAACATCCATGGCAGGCGGCCGTGGAAGCGTGCTCCGTACAACGATTGGTGTTATTACCATCACTGCAATTACATCAGGACTTAACATGATGGGAGTAGATCCTCTCTGGAAAGATATTATTATTGGTGTCATCCTGATCGTAGCCGTATATCTGAATTCAGATACTAAAGGCAGAGATATTATTGTAAAATAATTTTCTTAAAAGAGCAGGAGAAGTCTTTTCTCCTGCTCTTTGTTTCAACAATAGGAAATTACTTCGTGATGCTCCTATTATAAAAACAATGCTCCGCAAGGATGCGGCAGCAGACAGGAAAATACTTTTGATTTTGAGACATCGGAGGAATTGCAATGAAGAAAAAAGTTCGGTTTTGTATCATTTGCGCTATGACAGTATCATTATTTGGAACCGTGCAGGTTCCGGCAGCAGGGAAGGCAAAGGAAGGGCAGGAAGAACAGCAGCAGGATGATTCAGAATCAAAGGCAACTTATCTGTCACAGTTTGATGCAGGTTCCTATGTGGAGCTGGCAGATTACAGTTCCATCCCGGTGAGGCCAATGAAGGGGATACCAGCGGGATCGAGAATGATATAGGAGATTACCTGCTGAAGAACAGTACCTTTGTTAAAGAGCTTCCCATCCTCTTTTGTGAATCGGAATACTTCCACTTTAAA
>NZ_JAYFUY010000103.1:0-14333 GCF_059933065.1 Blautia sp. HA3515
TACATAGCCGAGAAGCCCAGTGTGGCTCAGGAATTTGCAAAAGCTTTAAAGATCAACGGACAAAGAAGGGATGGTTATCTGGAGTCTGATACTTCTGTAGTGACCTGGTGTGTAGGGCACCTGGTCACTATGAGCTATCCTGAAAAATATGATATGAAATACAAAAGGTGGAGTTTTGATACCCTGCCTTTTTTGCCCCGTGACTTTAAATACGAAGTGATTCCAGGCGTTCAGAAACAGTTTCAGATTGTGAAGGGCCTTTTAAACAGGCCGGATATAGAGACCATCTATGTGTGCACGGACTCCGGGCGGGAGGGAGAATATATCTACCGGCTGGTGGCACAGATGGCTGGTGTAAAAGGAAAAAAAGAAAAAAGAGTTTGGATTGATTCTCAGACAGAAGAAGAAATTATGCGGGGGATCCGTGAAGCAAAGGATATTTCAGAATATAACAATCTTGCAGCTTCTGCTTACCTTCGTGCAAAAGAAGATTATCTGATGGGGATCAATTTTTCGCGTGTACTGACTTTACGTTATGGGAACAGTGTATCTAATTATCTAAGTTCCAAATATCAGGCTATTTCCGTAGGAAGAGTAATGACCTGTGTGCTTGGGATGGTAGTGCGCAGGGAACGGGAGATCCGTTCTTTTGTGAAAACACCATTTTACCGTGTGGTCAGCAGTATTGTACTTGAAGGAGAAAAATTCGAGGGTGAATGGAGGGCAGTAGAAGGCAGCTCTTATTTCCAGTCCCCTGTATTATATAAAGAAAACGGTTTTAAGAAAAAAGAAGATGCCAGACAGCTGATCCAAAGCCTGTCATCTGTGCAGCCTTTGTCCTGTACAGTAGAGAAGGTGGAACGTAAAAAAGAAAATAAGAATCCGCCGCTATTGTTTAACCTGGCAGAGCTGCAGAATGTGTGCTCCAAGCTATTTAAGATCAGCCCTGATGAAACGCTGGCAGTGGTGCAGGAATTATATGAGAAAAAGCTGGTTACCTATCCAAGAACCGATGCCAGGGTACTGTCAACAGCAGTGGCAAAGGTGATCTCTAAGAATATATCCGGGCTGCAGAATTACGGGCCTGCGGCAGATGCTGCAAAAGAAGCTCTTTCTATGGGAACCTGGAAAACCATAGCCAAGACACGATATGTAAATGACAAGCAGATCACAGACCATTATGCCATTATACCTACAGGACAGGGACTTGGCAACTTAAAAGGCCTGTCCCTTACTTCTCAGCGGGTTTATGAGACCATCGTGAGACGTTTTCTGTGCATTTTTTATCCTCCTGCAGTGTATCAGAAGGTTTCCCTTGTGACCAGGATGGGGAATGAATCCTTTTTCTCTTCTTTTAAAGTGCTGGTAAGTGAAGGATACCTGAAGATCGCAGCCAATTCATTTGCAAGGAAGAAGGCTTCTGATACAGAAGGGAAAGCAGCAGAAGGGAAGGCTGAGGAAGACAGTGAAGATGTGGCCTGTGATGCGGCGCTTCTTGGTGCATTGCAGAAGCTGAAGAAAAATGATATACTTTCCGTGGACAGTTTGAATATTAAAGAAGGAGAAACATCCCCTCCTAAAAGATACAATTCAGGATCCATGATCCTTGCCATGGAAAATGCAGGACAGCTTATTGAAGACGAGGAGCTGCGTGCACAGATCAAAGGCAGCGGGATCGGTACAAGTGCTACCAGGGCAGAGATCCTGAAAAAGTTGTTTAATATCAAGTATCTGTCCCTGAACAAGAAAACACAGATGATCACTCCCACACTTTTAGGTGAGATGATCTATGATGTGGTGAATTGTTCCATCCGTCAGCTTCTGAATCCGGAGCTTACAGCAAGCTGGGAAAAGGGACTGACCTATGTGGCAGAGGGATCTATTACAGAGCAGGAATATATGGATAAGCTGGAACATTTTGTACGCATCCGCACCAATCAGGTGGAAGCCAGCAATTATCAGTATGCCCTGCGTCAGTTCTTTGATGCATCTGCACAGTATTATAAAAAGCCTGAGAGAAGTACCAGAAGTGCTTCTTCCGGGAAACAAGGAGGAAAATCATCATGATGAAGGATTTTACCATTTCTAATCTTCTGGATCTGAATGAAACGATTGCAGGAGAATTATTTGAAGGAAAGACTTATCCCTGGGAAGTACTTCCGGAGATAGGAGATTTTATCATAAAGCTGGGAAATACATTAGATCCGGCAGAGTATGAGCATTTGGAGGGGGATATCTGGATCGCCAGATCAGCCCAGGTAGCACCTACTGCCAGCATCCATGGACCTGCTATCATCGGTAAGAACGCAGAAGTGCGCCACTGTGCATTTATCAGAGGCAAGGCGATCGTAGGAGAGGGCTGTGTAGTAGGCAATTCTACAGAGCTTAAGAATGTAGTACTTTTTAATTGTGTGCAGGTACCCCATTATAATTATGTGGGAGATTCTGTGCTTGGCTACAAGTCTCATATGGGAGCTGGTTCTATCTGTTCCAATGTGAAATCCGACAAAAAGCTGGTGATCGTTAAAGACGGTCAGGAACAGGTAGAAACCGGATTTAAGAAGTTTGGCGCAATGCTGGGAGATCATGTGGAAGTAGGCTGCGGTTCTGTGCTGAATCCTGGCTCCGTGATCGGCAGAAATACCAATATTTATCCTCTTTCCTCTGTACGTGGCTGTGTTCCGTCTGACAGCATCTTCAAAAACGGGGAACCGGTTCCTAAAAGAGAAATGTAAAGGATATATAGTGTAGAACATCATACGACGTAGAATATATAACAAAAAAATATGATATAAAAAAACACCACCGGATAACCTAAAAGTTACCTGGTGGTATTTTATTTAGAACTTATCAGATTATCTTGAATTAGAACTTACCAGCCTTAGCAGCCTCCTCAACGGAAACAGCAACAGCAACAGTAGCACCAACCATCGGGTTGTTACCCATACCGATAAGACCCATCATCTCAACGTGAGCCGGTACAGAAGAAGAACCAGCGAACTGAGCGTCAGAGTGCATACGTCCCATAGTATCTGTCATACCGTAGGAAGCAGGACCTGCTGCCATGTTGTCTGGATGAAGTGTACGTCCTGTACCACCGCCGGAAGCAACGGAGAAGTATTTCTTACCCTGCTCGATACATTCTTTCTTGTATGTACCTGCAACTGGATGCTGGAAACGAGTTGGGTTTGTGGAGTTACCAGTGATGGAAACACCAACATTCTCGTGATGCATGATAGCAACACCTTCCTGAACGTCATCTGCACCGTAGCATTTAACAGTAGCACGAAGACCGTTGGAATATGGTTTCTCATAGACGATATTTAATTTAGCTTCTTTGTAATCATATTTTGTCTCAACGAATGTGAAACCGTTGATACGGGAAATGATCTGAGCAGCGTCTTTTCCAAGACCGTTCAGGATAACACGTAATGGTTTCTGACGTACTTTGTTTGCTTTCTCTGCGATACCGATAGCACCCTCAGCAGCTGCGAAGGACTCATGGCCTGCAAGGAAGCAGAAGCACTCTGTCTCTTCCTCAAGAAGCATTTTGCCAAGGTTACCATGGCCAAGACCTACTTTTCTGTGGTCAGCAACAGAACCTGGGATACAGAAAGCCTGAAGGCCTTCTCCGATAGCAGCAGCAGCGTCAGAAGCTTTTCTGCAGCCTTTTTTGATTGCAATGGCAGCACCTACAGTGTATGCCCAGCAAGCGTTCTCAAAGCAGATCGGCTGGATCTTCTTTACCTGATCATATACGTCAAGTCCAGCATCTTTTGTAATTTTCTCAGCTTCTTCGATAGAGCTGATACCATAGCTGTTTAATACAGCATTGATCTGGTCAATTCTTCTTTCATAACTTTCAAATAATGCCATTTTATGTTCGTCTCCTTTCGTTTCCTGATTACTCTTCTCTTGGGTCGATAATCTTAACGGCATCTGCTACACGGCCATACTGACCTTTTGCTTTTTCCCATGCGGTGTTAGGATCATCACCTTTTTTGATGAAGTCGGTCATCTTTCCAAGAGAAACGAACTGATATCCGATTACTTCATTATCCTCGTCAAGAGCGATACCTGTTACATATCCCTCTGCCATCTCGAGGTAACGAACACCTTTTTCTTTTGTAGCATACATAGTACCAACCTGGGAACGAAGACCCTTACCAAGATCCTCAAGTCCGGCACCTACAGCAAGTCCGTCATCAGAGAAAGCACTCTGAGTACGTCCATATACGATCTGGAGGAATAATTCTCTCATTGCGGTGTTGATCGCATCACAGACAAGGTCAGTATTTAAAGCTTCCAGGATAGTTTTGCCCTGAAGGATCTCAGCTGCCATAGCTGCAGAATGAGTCATACCTGAACATCCGATCGTTTCAACAAGAGCTTCCTCGATTACACCATTTTTTACATTCAGGGACAGCTTGCATGCACCCTGCTGCGGAGCACACCAACCTACGCCGTGTGTAAAACCAGAAATATCTTCAATTTTTTTGGAATGAACCCATTTTCCTTCTTCAGGAATTGGAGCAGGCTCATGTTTTGCGCCCTTAGCTACAGGACACATGTTTTCAACTTCCTTAGTGTAAATCATTTTAAGACTCCTTTCAGTATTAGTGAACTTAATGTTGTTAAAAGTCTAACAACTCAGTGTAGCGCTCCTTAAGGGAGTCTCCCATAGCGGAACGCTTTACTGGTGTTATTCTCTCACAAAATGCCCAATTCGTCCAGTCATAATTTGTAAAAAAACATAGAAAAAAAGTAAATGAGCAACAGTCACCGGAAAAATTTTCTTTACTTTTCTGATTTACTTACTATAATGCAATTATCGGATACGTTGCTGGAGGGGAGAGAAATATGGTATACACATGCAGATGAAATTAAGCTGGAACAAGCAAACCTAAGTTAAAGGAGTATAGGATGGAACAGACAAAGCAATTACAGGATTCATTTATGCCGGAAAAGTTCCGGGTTTTAAGCGGCAGTGCACTAAAGGTATTGGCTATGGTGATCATGCTGATCGATCATACAGCCGCATTTCTTCTGGTGAAATCAGCAGCTGCCACCAGGACTCTATTTGTTCTCGGAGGTACGGATATATCGGTTTACAGGATCATGCGGGATGTGGGCAGGGCTGCATTTCCCATATTTTGTTTTCTTCTGGTGGAGGGCTTTATCCATACACACAATCGCTTTAAATATGGAAGAAATCTACTGATCTTTGCCTGTATTTCAGAAATTCCCTGGGATCTGGTACATAAAGGGACATTCTTTGATATGTCTACCCAGAATGTGTTTTTTACACTGTTTTTGGGTTATCTGGCTTTTTGTGCAGTGGATTATTTTAAGGATAACCAGCTGATGCAGCTTATCTGTATGGCCGTGCTTTTTGCTGTATCATGGAACCTGCATGCAGATTACAGCTACAGAGGATACGTATTCCTTCTTATCATGTACTGGCTGAAGGAGAAGAGGGCAGCCCAGGCGGTGATCGGTACAAGCTGGCTGATCTATGAATGGAAAGCATGCTTTGCTTTTCTTTCTATCAATATGTATAACGGGCAGAGAGGATTCATTAAGGGAAAATGGGCAAAATACTTTTTCTATGTTTTTTACCCTGCGCATATCCTGATCCTGTTCCTGATCAGGCGTATGCTTTACCAGATGTAAATTGTCTGTGAAAAAGTTTTCTCTTTTTACGATGAAATATATTGCCGAAACTGATTAAAAATGGTTAAATATAAGTGGATATAAAACAACGAATTATAGTCTGAAATAAAAAAGGAGGAACTGCGTATGTATCCACTGAGGATTGGATTGCCGGGAATGGTTTTACTGGCGATACTGGCATTTAATGGAAAACTGGGATGGCTAAATCGGAGAGCAAAGACAGAAGGATATAATGTGAGAAATACAAGTCTGCTTATTGGCTGGTGGTTTACTGTTTATGCAATAATGGGTGTGATTGTTTATTTGGCAGCCTATTATGATATACCTGCTGCATGCCTATTATGTTTGATACCGCTGGGAATTATGGTTTACGCCACAAGAAGAATTAGCAGCAGTGGATGGCTTAAAGAAAAATGAAAAAGATTTAGCCTGAGACTAGGATGACACAAAAACTTGATAAATTAAAGTAGTATCGTTCGTTAAAATGCAGCAAAGCATATGTTTCTATGTCATGCGAGGCTTTCGTAGATTTCGACTGCGCTAGTTTCTCCAAGATTTGCAGTGTCTGAGCGAAGCGAGTTTTGCAAATCTTGGAGATAATAAGCGCGCGGGAGAAATCCGAAAACGAAGCCCTGATATAGAAACATATCTTTGCTGCATAATAAAATAAGAATCTATAAGATTTGTAAGAACTCTTTTACTGTACCACTTGTGGAAGTTCGGTGAAAGTTCGGCGGTGAAAGCTCCCCCCTCTTTTTATGATGTTTTGATTGACATATATGATGCGCTGCTATAGAATAGATAAAGTTACCGCAAAAAAGCGGATGCGTCAAAATATTCATCAAAACACATTGAGAGGGGGATTTTCATGGAAAAAAATGCCGTGGAAAAAGAAAACAAAATGGGCGTTATGCCTGTTGGAAAATTGCTTGTATCAATGTCTGTCCCGATCATGATCTCCATGCTGGTTCAGGCATTATATAATATTGTAGACAGTATGTTTGTTGCAAAGCTAAATGAGAATGCACTGACAGCTGTTTCGCTGGCCTTTCCTGTACAGAACCTGATGATCGCAGTAGGTACAGGTACCGGTGTAGGTATCAATGCCCTTGTGTCACGGTCTCTGGGCGAGAAGAATACAGAATATGCCAACAGGGCTGCCAATAACGGCATTATCCTTTGCCTGTTAAGTGCATTGACTTTTGCCGTGCTTACCGGAGTCTTCGGACATACATTCTTTGCCGTGCAGACACAGGATCCTCAGATTCTTTCTTATGGAACGGTCTATGTAAGGATCATCGGGATGATGTCTTTTGGACTGTTTATGCAGCTTGTATTTGAAAGGCTGCTGCAGGCAACCGGAAGGACGTTTTATTCCATGCTGACCCAGCTTCTGGGTGCAATCCTGAATATTATTCTGGATCCGATCATGATCTTTGGCCTTTTCGGTTTCCCAAGGATGGAGGTGGCAGGCGCTGCCCTTGCCACTGTAACAGGACAGATTATTGCTGCTATTGTAGGATACTTTGTAAATCATCACATTAATAAGGAACTTCATATTTCCCTAGTGAAATATAAGCTGTCCGCAAATGTTGTAAAAAATATTTACAGTGTTGGATTTCCATCTATTATCATGGCTTCCGTAGGATCTGTTATGACCTTTGGCATGAATAAGATCCTGATGGGATTTTCCTCTACTGCAACGGCAGTATTTGGTGTTTATTTCAAGCTTCAGAGCTTTGTATTTATGCCGGTATTTGGTCTGAATAATGGTATGGTGCCCATCATCTCTTACAATTACGGAGCCAAAAAGCCGGATCGTATCACCAAGACGATTCGGATCAGCGTGGCTATGGGGGTTGGGATCATGCTTCTGGGATTTGCAGTATTCCAGCTGTTCCCTCAGGACCTGCTGAATATATTCAGTGCTTCAGATACTATGCTGGAGATTGGAACCCCTGGCTCTTCGCATTATCAGTTTCAGCTTTTTGCTGGCTGGTTTCAGTGTGGTTTCCTCCTCTGTATACCAGTCCCTGCGCCATGGCTTCTTAAGTCTGGCAGTATCTGTGTTAAGACAGCTGGTAGTGCTTCTTCCGGCGGCCTTTATTCTGGCACGGATAGGCGGGATCAAAGCTACCTGGTGGTCATTCCCTATTGCAGAATTATTTTCCTTTGTGATCTGCGTGCTGTTCCTTAGATATGTTTATAAAGCGGAGATCGATCCGTTGAAGAAATAAAAGAAATAAAAGAAAAGCCAGTTTTCTCCGGAATCACCTGGGGCAAACTGGCTTATTAAATGTCTTATTAATTGTCTTATCCCATATGGATCGTTACCTGGTATTCTTTCTTTCCCTCTTCAAAAGGAATCAGATTGCCGGAAATCTGCTTTCCGTCGATTTCCAGATATTTTACCCCCTTTTCAACATGGTCAGGATTAGAAATAAAAAGATGATATACAGCGCCTCTAAACCTGCGGGTGACAGTGAAATCCCCAAAGTCTGCAGGGATACATGGGTCTACACACAAACCGTCATAGCTTGGCTGTATGCCAAGGATGGCCTGGGAAAGATTTACAAATGTCCAGGCAGCAGTGCCTGTAAGCCAGCTGTTTTTGGCTTCCCCGTGCCGTGGGGCATCCTTTCCTGCAATCATTTGAGAATAAATATAAGGCTCTGTCCTGTGGATCTGGCTGATATCCTCAATATAGGAAGGACAGGTCTTTTTATAGATCTGAAAAGCACGGCTTCCTCTGCCGATCACGGTTTCTGCAATGGAAATCCAAGGATTGTTATGGCAGAAAATACCTGCATTTTCTTTATAACCTGGCGGATAGGAGGAGATTTCCCCAAGATTCAGGTAGTACCTGGTGTAAGCCGGCTGCTGTACCATGATTCCGTATTTGGTATCCAGCCGTTCTTTTACAGAATCCAGTGCTTTTTCTGCCAGGCCTTCCTTTACACCGATCCCTGCCATTACACAGAAACCTTGTGGCTCAATATAGATCTGGCCTTCTTCACATTCATGGGAGCCTATCTTTTGGGATGTTGCGTCATAGGCGCGAAGGAACCAGTCACCATCCCAGCCGGAGGCAAGCACTGCCTGGTACATGGCATCAACTGCATCTTTTGCCTGAAGAGCTTCCTCTGTGCGGCCATATTTTTCACAGATGGTTTGAAATTCCCTGCCGTATTTTACAAACATTCCTGCAATGAAAACTGATTCTGCCACAGGACCTTCGGAAGGACCAGTAGTCTGGAATGGCTCCCCAGGCTCGCTGGAAAAGCAGTTCAGGTTCAGGCAGTCGTTCCAGTCCGCACGGCCGATCAAAGGCAGTTTATGGGGACCTAAGTGGGTACAGGTATAATGGAAGCTGCGAAGCAGATGCTGGAAAAATGGCTCAGCTTTGGAGGGGTCGCAGTCAAAGGCAACCATTTCGTCTAAAATAGAAAAATCACCGGTTTCCTTCAGGTAAGCAGAAGCAGCTGCGATCAGCCATAACGGATCATCGTTAAATCCGCTTCCGATATCCAGATTGCCTTTCTTGGTAAGCGGCTGATACTGGTGGTAGGCACTGCCATCTTCAAATTGAGTGGCAGCAATATCAAGGATACGCTCCCTGGCGCGTTCAGGTACAAGATGGACAAAGCCAAGAAGATCCTGACAGGAATCACGAAAGCCCATGCCTCTTCCTGTACCGGATTCGTAGTAGGAAGCAGAGCGGGAAAGGTTGAAAGTCACCATACACTGGTACTGGTTCCAGATATTTGCCATACGGTTTACATGGGGATCCTGGCTGTTTACTAAAAAGCGGGAGAGCAGATCATCCCAGTAATGGTTCAGATCCTGGAATGCTTTCTGCACCTGTGCGGAAGTATGGTATTTTTCCTGCATGGCAAGGGCTGTGGTCTTGCGGATCACATTTGGCGCTTCCCATTTTTCTTCCTGGGGATTTTCGCAATATCCAAGAAGGAAGATCAGTTCTTTTTCTTCCCCTGGGGCAAGTACAAGATCGATCTGGTGACTGGCGATGGGATACCATCCACTGGCAACAGAACCGGTACATTTTCCCTGCTCTACAGCCAGAGGCCGGTCATTTCCCCGGCGCGCTCCCAGAAATTCATCCCTGCTTGTATCAAAGCCGTCAACTGGTGTATTTACAGAAAAGAAGCTGTAGTGATTTCTACGCTCTCTGTATTCTGTTTTGTGGTAAATAGCGCTTCCCTGGATCTCTACTTCACCAATACTTAAATTACGCTGGAAATTGGTCATATCATCTACTGCATTCCACAGACAAAATTCTACATAGGAAAAAAGGGAAAGCTTTTTGGCAGAAGCGGATTGGTTTTTTAAGGTAAGTACATTGATCTCGCAAGGAGTGTCTACAGGCACAAAAGCCAGAAGATCAGCAGAAAGCTGGTTTTTGACTCCATGGAAACGGCTGTAGCCAAGACCGTGTCTGCATTGGTATTCGTCCGGAGGGGTATCTGGTGGGCATTGTGCCAGGATTCCAGATCACATCCCCTTCTTTTATGTAATAGTATTTTCCGTTGGAATCTGCCGGAAGATTATTGTAGCGGTAACGGGTAAGCCGGAGCAGCTTTGCATCTTTATAAAAGCTGTAACCACCGCAGGTATTGGAGATGAGGCTGAAAAAGCCCTGAGATCCCCGGATGAATTGATCCATGGAAGAGGAGTGTCCGGGGTTGTAATCACATACTCCTTTTTTTCGTCGTCAAAGAAACCGAATTTCATTGGAAATCCTCCCTTGTCAAAGATTAGAGCCTGACATGATGTTATGCCTATAATCATGCTTGGAGCTCTGAAAAAAGTATATGCGAAAACGAATGAGTTCTGATAATTCAATAGAAATAAAAGAAACATTCAGAAAACAATATGAAAAAATATAAATATAAAGAAGTTATTCCTATAAATAAGATGGAATAATTATCTTAGCTTTACTATATCTGAGAGAATGTAAAAAAGCAAGGGATTTTTACGAAAAGGTTTCGTGAAAAATGAATACATCTTTGTTGATTATGAAAAAAAAAACTGAAAATATGATTTTGTGAAATAGAGAGAGAAAGGAAGCAAAAAGCATAAAAAATAGCAAAAAATGCTTGATATTTTGTGCATAAGGTAATATAGTGAAGATGCGAAAACGATTTAGGAAAACAAAGAAAGTAAAGAGGCAACAGGGCTTATGGTATCGATGAAGGAAATCGCAAAGAAATGTAATGTTTCTGTAGCGACAGTCAGCAAAGCTTTAAATGATTATCCGGACATCGGGGAAGAGACAAAAGCACTGATCCAGAAAACCGCAGAAGATCTTCGGGTATCTGCCAAATTCATCTGCAAGGGCACTGAAAACAAAAAGAAGCTACAATCTGGGCGTGCTTTTTGTGGATCGGGCTGACAGCGGACTGACACATGCTTATTTTAATCATGTGCTGGAAAGCTTCAAAAGTACAGCAGAGAGCAAGGGATATGATATTACCTTTACCAGCGGAAATGTTTCGGGAAAAAAGATGAGCTATTATGAGCATTGCAGATACCGGGGCGTGGACGGGGTGGTAATGGCCTGTGTGGATTTTTACAGTGAGGAGGTGCAGGAACTTTTAAGATCAGAAGTGCCAGTTGTTACTATTGACCATGTGCGTGACGGCAGGATCTCTGTTTTATCCAACAATGTACAGGGAATGGAGGAACTTCTGGAATATATCTTTTCCCAGGGTCACCGGAAGATTGCGTACATTTATGGAGATGACACTTCGGTTACGAAGAAGCGTCTCAGCAGCTTTTACCGGATGATGCAAAGAGAAGGGATCCAGGTTCCGGACGAATATGTCAGGCCGGCACGTTACCTGGACGCAGACCTGTCTGCAAGGCAGACCAGGGAGCTGTTGGAGCTTAAGGATCCACCTACCTGTATCCTTTATCCAGATGATCTTTCAGCAGTTGGAGGGTTTAATGAGATACGGGAAAGAGATCTGAAGATTCCAGAGGATATTTCCATTGCAGGCTATGATGGGAATAACATAGCCAGGATCATGGAACCAAAGCTTACCACACTGTGTCAGGATACCAGTGCCATTGGAAGGATCGCTGCAGAGAAGCTGGTGGAGCTGATCGAACAGCCAAAGACAGCACTGATCCGGTCCTATACAGTGGATGGAACTTTATTTCAGGGCAGATCGGTAAAAAAGCTGGGGTGATTTTTACAGTAGTCATGTAATGAAAAAGAAGTACCAAAATGAATGTAAATAATAAAAGGATTATATATTAAGGAGGTAGCAAAAATGAAGAGAAAGCTTATGAGTGTTTTACTTACCGCTGCAATGGTTGGAGGACTTTCCGTATATGCAGTACCGGTAATGGCTGAAGATGACCAGGAACCGGACAACACAGTTACCGGTGATTCCGCAGCTGATGATGCATTCGTAGTGTGGGGCTGGAATGATGACATTAAAAATATTCTGGATGGTCCGTTTAAAGAGGCATATCCGGATGATTATAAGAGAATCGTATTTGTAAATACAGGTGGATCTGATTATTATCAGGGCAAACTGGATCCTGTACTGGATGACCCTTCTAATGAATTATATCCGGATCTTATGGGACTGGAAGTTGATTATGTTCAGAAATATGTAAACAGTGACTGGGTAAAATCAGTTGCAGACCTGGGCATTACAGAAGACGATTACAAGAACATGTACCAGTATGATCTTGATCTTGGTACAGATGCAGACGGTAATGTACGTGCACTGTTCTGGCAGGCAACACCAGGATGCTTCCAGGTACGTGCAGATCTGGCAGAAAAATATCTTGGAACTACAGATCCGGCTGAGCTGGCAGAGAAATTCAAAGATCTTGATACTATTATCGCAACAGCAGAAGAAGTTAAGGAAGCATCCGGTGGAAAGTGCAAACTGTTCTCCGGTTATGATGAGATCAAACGTATGCTTACAAATTCCAGAACTGTAGGCTTCTATGATGAGAATGATGTGATCACTTTGGATGACAATATCACCACTTATCTTGAAACAGCAAAGAAGATGTATGACGAAGAGCTTACCTTTAATACAGATCAGTGGAATGCTGACTGGTATGCAAACATGGACGGGGATGGCGAGAGCAGCAATGCAGCCATTGCTTATATGGGATGCCCATGGTTTACTTACTGGTGCTTAAGCGATACATGGAAAAACAATACGATCCTTGTTCCAACAGCAAATAAATGCTACTGGGGCGGCACTGGACTGGCTGCAACAACAGAGTGTGCTGATACAGAACTGGCTGGCAAGATCATGAAATTCTTTACCTGTGATACAGATGGAATGGTAGCCATCAATGCACTGAATTCTGATTATGTAAATAACACAGAAGCAATCAATAAGATCATTGAAAGCGGCGCTTCCGCAGACGGAAATGGTTATCTGTATGCTGATGCAGGACAGAACTTTATGGAATTCTTCCTTCCTCTGGCAGATGGACTGGATGCTTCTACCGTAACAGCAGAAGATCAGCAGATCCTTTCTCTTCTGGATACCCAGACAAAGGCTTATGCAACTGGTGAGAAAGATCTTGATACCGCAATTTCAGATCTGAAAGCATCAATCCATGATACCTTCTCTTACCTGAGCGTAGAATAATGATGAAACCAGGCTGACAACAGCTGCCTGTATGGATACTGCCTCTTCATTTACGAAGGGGCAGTACCTTTCATAGGAGGTATTTATGAATAAGAAGAAAAAGAAAAAAATTAATTACGGAAGATACGGATATTATTTTATTGCCCCATTTTTTATTACTTACCTGATCTTTCAACTGTGGCCGCTGATAAATACTTTCTATTACAGCACCCTTTCTTATTATAAGAGAAATGGCAGGCAGTTTGTGGATTTTGCAGGCATTCAGAATTTTCTGAATGTGCTTGGGTTAAGTGCAGGAGAGCGTCCTTATGTACTGAGCTATCTGAAAAATACATTGGTAATGTGGGGCTGCAACTTTGTTCCACAGATCCTTGTTTCTCTTTTACTGGCTGTATGGCTTACGGATACAAAGGTTAAGGTGAAAGGGACAGGGGCAGTGAAAGTGATCGTTTATCTTCCAAGTATTATCACTGCAGCTTCTGTATCTGTATTGTTTAAGGCTATGTTTTCCCAGTATGGACCCATTACCCAGTCTTTGAAAAACTGGGGCATCCTTGGGAAAAACTTTGATTTTATGTCCAGCGTGGCAGGAAGCCGCGGACTGATTTCCACGATCTTGTGGTGGATGTGGTTTGGAAATACCACCCTGCTTCTGATATCAGGAGTGCTGGGAATTGATCCAGGACTGTTTGAAGCGGCAGATATTGACGGAGCTACCGGATTTAAGAAGTTTCGGTTCATTACCCTTCCTCTGTTAAAGCCGATCATGCTGTATACCCTGGTTAATATATATTGAGGGGAGGTGGCGTCGTCGTCGGGCGCGTGCGTGGATGGTGGTGTGTGGGTGGCGTGGCATCTCATAGCGTGTGTGTGTGTGTGTGTGTGTAGGTAGCTAGCATATATATAATGTGTGTGTGTGTGTGGATGAGGGGGGGGCGGGGTGACGTGGTGGTAGGTGACGTCATCGTGACGGGTGGCGTCGTAGTAGTAGTAGTAGTAGGTGAGTGGTGG
>NZ_JAYFUY010000104.1:0-13864 GCF_059933065.1 Blautia sp. HA3515
GTATGCAGCCAATTCTAAAAAAGAGTGGGCTGTTTTTTTATTGATAGGAGGGAAGTTTAATGTCTAAACTACAGGACATCCGAAACTTGGTGCAGGAACATGCCGTATCAGTGAGCAGTTCGCCAGGGGATTGGATGGATTATATGGACACAGCATCAAGGTTATATCGTTATTCTTTTTCAGACCAGCTTCTGATCCATGCACAGCGTCCAGACGCAACAGCCTGTGCATCACTGGAACTATGGAATGAAAAGATGTTACGCTGGGTAAATCGTGGTGCAAGAGGAATTGCCTTGTTTGATGAAACCTGGCAGAATACCAAACTTCGTTATGTGTTTGATATTTCGGATACCCACATGGTAGCCGGAGGCAGAAGCCCATATCTTTGGAAGATGCAGGAACACCAGGAGAGAAGAGATCCTCACCCATCTGGCAGAAGTCTATGCTCTGGAAGAAAAGGATGCGGCAACTTTGCAGGACGCATTGATGGCGGTCGCAAGGGAAATGGTCAATGACAATCTGGAGGAATACCTGGATGGATTGGAATATGCTGTAGAAGGTACTTATCTGGAAGATCTGGATGAGGTGACGATCCGCAGTGATTTTCGTCAGCTGGCAACAGACAGTGTTTACTATCTGCTTTCCAGGCGATGCGGGCTTGACCCGATGGAACTTCTGGAAGAAGAGGACTTCATGCATATCACAGATTATAACCGTCTGTCAGTTCTCACCTTCCTTGGAAATGCGGCAAGCCAGCTCAGTGAGAGTATTCTGATTGATATTGGAAAGACCGTACATAAAATTTCTCTGGAAGAAGCGAGAAAAGAGGTTGAAAATTCCAATGAAAGGAATTATAATAACTTTACCACGTTAATGCGTAAAACTAAAAGCTGGGATGCAGAAACGAAAAAAGAAGAAAATATTGAAAATGAAGGAGGAACCGATTATGGAACTGACATATCATCGCAAGGGAGATTACCTGTTTCCGAATCTGACCGTCGAAGAGGAAGAAGTGACGATCGGGAAATACGGGATGCTGCGGAGGACATTTCTGAAAGAACACAAGAACAGCCTTTATCAGAGCCTGTTCCTGACCGGAAAGCTGAACAGCCATCTGGAACAGATCGAGAAAGCAGCACAGGAGAGAATGGACAACCAGATGGAGAAATTGCTGGAGAAGAATCCGGCACCGGACAAGGAAGCAGATCCGATGGCATGGACAGCACACATGAACGCACTGATGGCAACAGCGGAAGAGAGCATCTTAACGGAATTGGTATACAGTTAGTCGAAGAGACAAGAGAAGATGGATTAAGCAAAGCAGAGGAAGAAATCGCCTCTGCTTTATCTTTGCCCGAATATTCCACCGCAAATGAACAAAGACGGCAGATCGAGGAAAGGGCAGCTGCCCTTTATGCCGGAGAAATTCCGATTCCAGAGCAAGTTGTTGATGAGATCTTACGGACAGGAGGAAACCGGAAAGCCAGCCAGCTCCGGATCATCTATAATTTCATGAGTGAACAGATACCGGAGGAATATACGGAGTTTGTGAAGCGTGAATACCGTAAAGGTGGAAAAGGTTTTCAGATTGATGGAAATGAATATTCAGTCTGGTTTGATGAAACCGGGATGCAGATCGCAGTAGGGCATACGGTTATAGACCATATCTTAGATAAGGCATTTTTATCATGGGAAGATGTCAGCGGACGTATCCATCAGCTTTTAGACCAGGGTGAATATGCACCGCAGTCTGTATTGGATGCGGCAAGAAGTAATGCAGTAAAAGAACACGCCCAGGCTCTTGCCTATATGAAAGGGGATATGGCAGAAGGAGTAGCGGAGATTGTTTTCGATGAGGAGGATTTACCACATCTTCGCAGTATCTATCCGGAGATCACGGATTATCTGGAAGAAAAGCTGGAGGATCCCCAGTGGCTTTCGGAACTGAATGAAAGACTGGATGCACTGGCAGAAGCCTATGAAGAAAATCATTCTATTATGCGTTTCCATCATTATAATCCTATAAATATCTCAAAGCAGTTTCAGAAGTTTGCGGATGAGGTCATTCCTTATCAGGCTAGGGACGGCTTTGCCTGGAAAGAACATCCGATGTTCATTACACAGGATGAGATTGATGCTTATCTTGCAGGAGGTGGAGCGTATTCGCAGGGCAGGCTTAGGACGTATTCCTTTTATCTACTTCATGAAGATGAAAGATCGAGGACAGGTTTTATCAAGGAACAGTATGGGATCGGTGGAAGCAGTCATGCACTGTCTGGTGCCGATGATTCACATGCAAACTATGATGGAAAAGGATTGTTTCTTGCAAGAGGTGCTTATGGGAATCCATATACGTCAATTTTATTATCCTGGAATAAAGTTGCAAACAGAGTAGCTTATCTGATAAAGAATGACCAGTTCCTGCAGGCAGAAGATTACGCTCGTATGCCGGAATATGAACGAGAGCAGATGGCGAATAAGGTACTCCGCTTTTATGACCGTCTTCCGGAAGAGATAGGCAGACCCTTTACAGATGACTTCTTCTGGGAAAAACCAGGAAAAGAAATGGTCGCAGTATTAGAGAATCCAGAGCAGACAGAAGAACTGTTACAGAAGATGGATGCAGCATTGGCAGCTCTGCCATTGGATTTTGAAGCGTATGGGACAAACTATCAGCAGAAAACAGAACTTCTTTCGGAACTCCACCAGTATGCAGAAGGAACCTATACGATATTCCCGACACCGGAAGCAGAACCGTCTTTTGCGGAACCATCCGGACACCAGATGACCATGTTTGATTTCTTGGATACGAAGGCAGTGGCAGAACCGACCGTAGTAGATATGTCAGATGTGGAGGAAATAGAAGAGGAAGAGGTTACTGCCGAAGAATCTATTTTGGAAAGTCAGGAACCGGAAAAAGCCGTGATAGAACCACACAACTTCCGTATCCAGGATAATGACCTTGGTGCAGGCGGACCGAAAGCAAAGTATAAGGCAAACATGGAAGCTATCCATTTGTTACAGACTTTGGAGAAAGAAGAACGTCTGGCAACACCCGAAGAACAGGAAATCTTATCCCGTTATGTTGGCTGGGGTGGTATCCCACAGGCATTTGAGGAGAGTAACAGCAGCTGGGCGAATGAGTATCTGGAATTGAAGAATACTTTATCGCCGGAAGAATACAGTGCAGCAAGGGCATCGACCTTAAATGCTTTTTATACGTCCCCGACCGTGATCCGAAGTATGTATGAAGTACTGGAAAATATGGGACTGAAACAGGGAAATATTCTGGAGCCGTCCTGTGGTGTCGGTAACTTTATGGGACTGATCCCGGAGAGTATGGGCAAAGCCAATATGTACGGTGTGGAACTCGACCCGGTTTCGGGAAGAATCGCAAAACAGCTTTACCAGAAAAACAAGATTGCAGTACAGGGATTTGAGGAAACCAGTTATCCGGACAGCTTTTTTGACTGTGTGATAGGCAATGTTCCATTTGGGGCGTATCAGGTCAGTGACCGCAGATATGACCGGCATCATTTTATGATCCATGATTATTTTATTGCAAAATCCCTTGATCTGGTCCGTCCTGGCGGTGTAGTTGCAGTGGTAACTTCCAGTGGAACGATGGATAAGCAGAACCCGGCAGTGAGACAGTATATCGCAAACCGGGCAGAACTGCTTGGAGCCATCCGATTACCGAATAATGCGTTCCAGAGAAATGCCAATACCAGCGTTGTTTCTGATATTCTGTTTTTCCAGAAAAGGGACAGGGCATCCATTGAGGAACCGGAATGGTTAAATTTAAAGGAAACACCAGAAGGCTATTCAGTCAATGCTTATTTTGCAGAGCATCCGGAAATGGTGCTTGGTGAGTTTACTACAGAAAGTACCCAGTATGGAAAGCAGGAAGTGACCGTAAAACCAAAAGAAGGAATTACCTTAGAAGAACAATTAAAAGAAGCTGTCCAGAATATCCATGGCACGATCACGGAACTGGAACTTTCGGATACAGAGCTGGAGGAGGATGTTGTCTTTATACCGGCAGACCCGGATGTAAAGAATTTCAGTTTTACCGTAGTGAATGAGGAAGTCTATTACCGGGAAAATTCTGTGATGAACTGCATGGAGCTTCCGGCAATGACAGCGGAACGTGTCAAAGGGATGGTGAAGATCCGTGATGTTACGAATGAACTGATCCGGTGTCAGATGGAAGAGGGAAGCGATGAGCAGATCACAAAGCTGCAGGAAAAACTCAATGAAGAATATGATATCTTTACAGCAAAATATGGTCTTATCAGCAGCAATGCCAATAAGAGGGCATTCAGTCAGGACAGCAGCTATTGTCTTTTGACTTCTCTGGAATTTCTGGATGATAAGGGAGAACTGAAACGGAAAGCGGATATTTTTACCAAAAGGACGATCCGCAGGGCAGAAACGGTAACTTCCGTGGATACTGCCAGTGAAGCACTTGCGGTTTGCATTGGTGAGAGGGCAGGCGTTGACCTTTCCTATATGGCACAGCTTTCAGGGAAAACAGAAGAGGAGCTTACAGAAGAACTGGCAGGGGTGATCTTTAAGAATCCGACCGGTGAAAAATGGGAGCCGTCGGACGAATATCTTTCTGGAAATGTGAGGGAGAAACTGCAGATCGCCAAACAGTTTGCAGAAGATCACCCGGAATATCAGGTGAATGTGCAGTATTTGGAGCAGGTACAGCCAAAAGATCTGGATGCATCAGAGATTGAAGCAAGACTTGGGGCAACCTGGATCTCCGAGGATTACATTACACGGTTCATGGCAGAAACATTCCATACACCAAGATATTATGTAGGGAGCAAGGTCAAAGTCCAGTATGCCGAAGTGACCGGACAGTGGAATGTTATGGGGAAAGAATGTGGACAGCTACGGAAATGCCCTTGTCACTTCCACATATGGAACACAGAGAGCCAATGCTTACCGTCTTTTGGAAGATGCCTTAAACCTTAGAGATACCAAGATTTATGACACGGTACAGGATGCCGAGGGGGAACACCGGGAATTAAACCGGAAGGAAACAATGCTGGCACAGCAGAAGCAGGAGCTGATCAAAGAGGAATTTAAGGAGTGGATATTTAAAGATCTGCACCGACGGGAAGATCTCTGTAAGATTTATAATGAACGATTTAACAGCATCCGTCCACGGGAATATGATGGAAGCCATATTCAGTTTGTCGGCATGAACCCGGAGATCACCCTGATGCCGCACCAGAAAAATGCAGTGGCTCATGTGCTGTATGGAAATAACACCCTTCTGGCTCATTGCGTAGGAGCAGGGAAGACGTTCCAGATGATCGCAGCTGGTATGGAATCAAAACGGCTGGGACTCTCACAGAAGAATCTTTATGTTGTGCCAAACCATCTGACCGAGCAGTGGGGCGGGCGATTTCCGACGTCTCTATCCGGGAGCAAATATCCTGGTGGCAACGAAGAAAGACTTTGAGCCGGCAAACCGAAAACGGTTCTGTTCCCGTATTGCGACAGGGGATTATGATGCCGTGATCATTGGACATACACAGTTTGAGAAAATCCCTCTTTCAAGGGAACGGCAGATCGCCATGCTGGAAGATCAGATTGCAGATATTACGTTCTCCATTGAAGAAGCGGCACATCAGGCAGGACAGAATTATACCATCAAGCAGTTGGAAAAAACAAAGAAGAGTCTGCAGGCGAGGATGAAAGAAACTCAATGACCAGACCAGAAAGGATGATGTAGTAACTTTTGAACAGTTGGGCGTAGACCGGCTGTTTGTGGATGAAAGCCATAGTTTTAAGAACCTTTTTTTGTATACAAAAATGCGGAACGTGGCGGGTATCTCACAGACGGACGCACAGAAAAGTTCGGGAGAATGTTTATGAAATGCCGGTACATGGATGAACTGACCGGCGGCAGAGGGATTACCTTTGCTACAGGTACTCCCGTATCGAACAGTATGACCGAGCTTTACACTATCATGCGTTATCTCCAGTATGACACACTCATGCGTATGGGCATGGGACATTTTGATTCCTGTGGGGCGGCAACGTTCGGGGAGACAGTAACCGCAAATCGAGTTCGCTCAAGTATTATAGGCATATGGAAGCAATTTTAATTCCATACAGAAATACGCTAAAAAACAAAGAAAAAGGAAATGTTGGAACAGACAGGAAGCAAGGAAGCCAGAAATAGATATGGATTAGCAAAGAAAAAAGGCAATAAATGAAGCATAAGTGAAAAGCGACAGAAGGTGCGAAAAGCATTTGCTGACCTCTTTCAACATTTAAAATGATAATGTAAAAGTAAGTGTTTGTTTAAGATAGTAATTTGAAAAAAGTTGATACTAAAAAAACGAAATACACAAAAACTACAAGAAAAACTGTATAAAATAAAAAAAACGGAAAATAAGAGGTAGCTAAGAATGAAAAAAATTTTAATTATAGAAGATGATTTGGATATTCAAGAGCTGATACAGTTTTTTTTAGAGGATCAAGGGTATGAAGTGATTACGGCATCTGATGGAATAGATGGTATTGCGGTTTTTCTGAAAGAACAAATTGACTTGATACTGCTCGATATTTTACTTCCTAAAATGGATGGGTATGCAGTTTGTGAACTAATACGAAAAGAATCGGAAGTACCAATCATTATGATAAGTGCATTGGGAAGAGAAGAAGACCAGATAAAGGGATTTGAAATGCAAATAGATGACTATATCCCCAAGCCGATTTCTCTTCCAATTATGATAAAAAAAATAGAAGCTGTTCTGCGTAGATATGAAGGAGTAGATATAACAAAAGATCACGAGTTAAAATACAGAGAGATAATATTGATTGTAGGAAATTATCAAGTGAAAATAGGGAAAAAGTTAATTGATTTGACACAGAAAGAATATGAAATTTTGAAAGAATTGATTGAAAATCAGGGATGCGTGATAACAAGAGAGAGCTTTTTAAATCGTCTATGGAAATATGAATTTGAAGGTGAAGAACGTGCAGTTGACAATCATATCAAAAATTTGCGGAGAAAATTGGGAAAAGCAGGGGATTATATAAAAACGGTAAGAGGGGTGGGGTATCGAATTGATAAAGCTAATTAGAGAACATTTGTCTACAAAAATATTTATAATTACAGTATGCTTATTGATTACTGTTGGTAGTGCGATTTATGGAATGGTTGCATTGGGGATGTCACGGAGCTATTTTTTAGAGTTGGATAGAAGTTTGAGTAATCAGACGGAAAAAATGGTACTTCAATTATCGAATACTTCAGTGCAGGAAATAGATGGAATATTAAAAATGTTTGCATTGGAGCATGGGATTTCTATTGTCTTAAAAGATAGTGACGAAAAGGTACTTGGTATATATGGAGATATGGAATATTCACTGGCTCCTGGAACAGATGTAGAAGATATTCTGTTAGGCAGTGGGATAACGGAATCTTATTCCTGTAAGTTAACGAATGGAAAAACATATTGGATTCAAGTGTTTGGAAACAAGGAGAAAGTAAATATTGGACTGGAATCATTAAAAAGAATTTTACCTATGTTGGGGGCTATTACTTTTTTGGCAGCATTAGCTATTGCTGCTTTATACACAAAATATATTACGCGTTCAATTTTAAAGGTGAGTGAAGTTTCAAAAAAAATGGCAAATCTTGATTTTCGAGTTCGATATACAGAAGACCGGAGGGACGAGATTGGAATTTTGGGAGAAAATCTGAACGAACTTTCGGAAAAATTAGAGAGTGCTTTGGATGAATTGAAAGAAAAAAATACTGATTTAGAGAAAAGCATCAAACTTGAGCAGCAACTGGAACAACAACAAATGGCTTTTTTTTCAGCTGTTTCGCATGAATTAAAAACTCCGATTACAATTCTAAAAGGACAAATTCAGGGAATGTTATTAGAAGTAGGGGGATATAAAGACCGAGATAGATATTTAAAACGTTCTTTTGAAGTAGCTAATTCCATGGAGAATATGGTGCAGGAAATTCTGTATGTTTCAAAAATTAGAACATCGGGATTTGAGTTGAAATTGATAGATATACCACTTCACCAACTTGTTGAGAATGTGATTAAGGAACAGGAAGATATGGCTATTGATAGGGGATTACAGTTTCATATACGAATAGAAGAATCAACTTGGATACGGGCAGATGAAGCTCTTTTCACGAAGGTCATAAGTAATGTGGTAGGAAATGCAATTAAATATACGAATGAGGATGGAAATATATGGGTTGGAGTGTATAAAAGAGGTGAAGAAATAATTTTTTGGATTGAAAATGAAACGGAATCTATTGATGAGAAAGAAATTCCAAAATTATGTGATGCATTTTATCGTATTGATAAATCCAGAAATAAAAGAACTGGTGGAAGCGGCTTGGGATTATATATTACAAAAATGATTTTAGAACAGCATCAGTTTCCTTATTGTATTGAAAATACAGAAAAAGGCATAAAAGTGGAAATAAGATGTTATGAACCAACCAGAAGGCTGTTGTGACGGAAAATCACAACAGCCTTTTTATACATATAAAATACATAAAAAAAACGGGAAAATCATACATTCAATTTTTATAATATAAAGAAAAAATATGTAATGGAGGATTTTTTATAAATGAAGAAAAAAATATGTATAGTATTATGTTTGGGTTGTATAGGAACCGTATCAGTTGTTGGGTGCAGCAATAAAAATTTTGATTCAAAAGTAACAGGGGATAATCAGACAACTACCGAGAATGTATCTGATATACTGAATGATCAAGAGAAAAAAGAAGGCGGTTACGAGAACGAGTCAAGTAGTAATGCTGATGACAAAGAGAACTCAGCGGACGATTCAGAAGTGTTGGCAAATGCAGATTTGCGTGGAGCTGTTTTGGAATTTTCAGACACAGGATGTAATATCAGCATAGGGACGCAGACGGATGATGCAGAAATGGTTCCTGCTCCGGGAGCGGTTGTTGAAGAAATGAATCAGGTGAAAATAGTATATGGAGAAAATACCTATTTTCAGATTTCTCATTCAACGATGACGGGTATTACGCTTGAGGATTGCCGGAAAGAAGAAGTGAAAAAGCAGTCAATGCTCTATCTGTATGGGGATTACCAGGAGGATGGTACGTTTTTGGCTAAAAGGGTAATTATTGACCGATTTGAAAAGGAAGGAGAATGGGAATGAATTTTGCAGAAAGAGCATTCCGCTACCTTTTCAGGAAAAAAGGAAAAGCGATTATCTTGTTTTGGGTATTGCTTATTACCGAAACAATGATTTTATCTACTGTCACTATATTACGGGCATCCGAAGTAGCCAAGAATTGAACTATTAGGGAAATCAAAAGCGAAATTGTTGATCGAACGGGAAAAAGCGGAGGAATTGTTTACGGATGATGAATACAAAAAACTTGAGAAACTGGAAAATGTGAAGGCGGTAAATCGAGTAGCAGAAGTGCAGTTATATCCAATGGATTTTAAAATTATAACGAAAAGTGAGAGTGTTGATGCAGACAACCAAAAATTGCGCATAATGGCCTACGATAGCCTTGAAGATGATGGCCCATTTGCTGACGGGCAAATTCATCTGACGAAAGGAAAATATCCTCGCAAAGAAGGTGAAATAGTAGTAAATCAGTTTCTTGCAGAAGTAAATCAATGGGAAATAGGGGAAACTGTTTGTTTCAAATCTCATTCAGGTGAACAATCACAGGCAAGCATATCAGGAATCTATATTTCGGGTATAGAAGAAAAGCAAGGGAAGGAACCATTAGCAGTAAACAGAATTGAAAATACAATTTATGGAAAACCCGAGTTCGTATGTCATTTACAAGAAACGTGCGGATATGAAAACTTAATCGTATATGTAGATAATCCAGAGCAGTTGAGCAGAACACAGCTAGAGAGTAACACGCATTTTGAAAAACTATAGAGTGATGAAAGCAGATAACCTGTTTCAGAAAATGGAAATTCCGCTCTTACAAGTTGTTAGGGTTGTAAAAATGATGTTGGGATTATCGGTTGTATCGTCTGTACTTGTAATAACATTGCTTTTGTCTATGTGGATGAGAGCCAGAAAGAAAGAAATAGCAATTTATGTGAGTCTTGGAAAAACAAAAGTAGATTTGTTTATGCAGATTATTTTGGAATGCTTTTCAGTATTTGGATTTTCTACAATAATAGCTCTTTATACTGGAGATAAGATGCTGATAGTATTGGAAAAGTTTTTAGATTGGAAAAGTATTGGGGCTTTTACATCTATGCAAATATATGCACAAAATAAAGATATATGTTATCTCATATTATCAGGAACAATAATTTTATTGCTTTCTATTTCTATTTCACTTTTTCCAATATTATGTACAAAGCCAAAAAAAATTTTAGCAGAAATGGAGGGATAACATGAATGTTTTACAAAGAGGAGTACGTTCAGTGTTAAGAAAACCGATAAAAAGTATTATTCTATTGTTTATTGTAATTGTTATGAGTGGCCTATTTTTAGGTGCTATGGCAAGCCGTTCAGCAAGTATTTATACACAAGACGCTACAAGACAGGCAATAGGGGCTACCTTTCGCATAGAAGGAAATGAGGAGAATAGGAGAAAGCGATTAGATCAGGCAATGGATGTACTGGGTGATCGGGAGGGCAGTTATGGAGGAGTTACTCATAAATGGTTAGAAAATGGGGCGGATATGGTAGTTACAGATAACTCATTTGAGACGGTTAAGGAAGATGATGTAAAAAAAATAGCTCAGGTGGAGGGGATTGAGGAATATAATTTGATAACAATAGCAACTGTTGTGAATCCGGTCAATTTTTCGAGAATAGAAGATTCAGATATGGATCAAAGTACGGATGTAGGCGGTGTCAACCTACGAGGTAATCGCATAATGGAAATGGATATGGACGTATCTGCAGGTAAGATTTCACTGATTGAAGGAAGAATGATTGAAAAAGATGACAGGGATGTTTGTGTCATCTCGAAAGAATTGGCAGAACTAAACCATTTAAAAACTGGGAACTTATTAAAGTTTAATGATTACCATGACAAAGAACATTCCACAATATACAGTGCCGAGATTATCGGAATTTATGAAACAAAGCAAGAACGAAAATCTATTATGTATGGGGATTCTTATCGTCCAGAAAATACAATATTTACGGATATGAGTTTCCCGAAGCCGTCACCCGGAAATGAAGGAAATCCTTTCTATCAGTATGCTATATTCAAAGTCCAAAATGCAGGGGAAGTACGATGACAAGTTAAAAAGTCTGTACAGAAAGCGAATATAGATTGGTCACGATATGACTTAATTGATAATAATGGAAATATTAAAAATATGACAGAAAATTTTGGGCAGATGGATCAGATGAGTATGGGATTATTACTAATAGTTTCAGTGTCAGGTCTTGTGATTTTAGTTTTAGTTTTTCTGTTTTGGATAAAAAATCGTACGCAAGAAATAGGAATTATGATGTCACTTGGAAAGTGCAAATTTGAAATATGGGTACAGTTTTTATGGGAAGCAGTAATGATAAGTATTATAGGGATGTTGTTATCCTTTGCAATTTCCCCAATTATTGCAGAGACTTCAGCTTCATATTTAGCGAAAGAAACGCAGACCTTAAGGTTAGAACAGCAGGAACAGGAAAATACTGGTACCTATATAGATGGATATATTGCACCGGATTTAAAAATACAAGATGTGGAGGTTGGTATGACGAAAGAAATGGTTCTGATGGATATTGGGATGATATCAGGTATTTTGATTATTGCAGTATTAGTAGCAGGAATCACGATAATGAAGAAAAGGCCGAAGCAGATATTAAGTGAAATGAGCTGAATAACGGGGTAGGAGGTTATAGAAATGAGTAAAAATGCAGGAAACATTGTTCTTGAGGCAAAGAATGTTGCCTATTACTATAAGGCGAATAAAGGCAAAAAAGTTTTAGATGATATATCATATGGCTTTGAGATAGGAAAAATGTATGCCATTTTGGGACCAAGTGGTTCCGGTAAGACAACTTTTTTATCGCTTTTGGCAGGTTTGGATTCTCCGACGGATGGGGGAATTTATTATGAAGGGGTAAATATAAGAAAAAAAGGTACTGACACAACTATCGAAAGAAAAATATGTCATTGGTTTTTCAGAATTATAATCTGATAGATTATTTGACTCCAGAAGAAAATGTTGATGCTGGGTGGAAAGAAAGACATAGAGAAAATTTTGGAAGCGGTTGGAATACCAAAGAGGGAAGACTGGAAACGGCAGGTCTTACAGTTATCAGGAGGACAGCAGCAGCGAGTGGCTATTGCAAGAGCATTAGCAAGTCCTGCGAAGGTATTGCTTGCAGATGAACCTACAGGAAATCTGGATGAAGAAATTGCAGACGAAATTATTAAGATATTGATGAAAAGTGCGCATGAAATGGGAAAAAGTGTAATTGTCGTAACACATAGCAAAAAAATAGCTGATGCTGCAGATGTGGTACTTAAAATCCATGAGGGGAAATTGTATCATTTGGTTTAAGTGAATGTAAAGTTATAGTGTTTTATAGCATGAAATAATATGAGGTGAGCTGTATAGGAAAAATTTTATTGCTATCTTTTGATGGAGATGAAGAAAATTTAATAGAATCTGTTATTTCCATTTTGGATGCTGGTAGAGAAAAATTTATATTTCAAAAAATGAATCTAAAATCGAACTTACAACACAAGGGAATAATGCTTGACTTAGAGCGACGAGAGGTTATGCGGAATAATGATAAAATTGCCTTGACTTATACAGAGTTTGAAATCCTCCAGCTTCTCGCTCAAAATCCCGGCAGGGTATTCAGTAAAGAACAGATTTATGATATGGTCTGGCAGGAACCGTATTCCGGTGATTACAACATTGTGATGAGCCATATCAGCCATATTCGGGAAAAATAGAGGATGATCCGAGTCATCCGGTCTATATTCAGACTGTGTGGGGAGTTGGTTATAAGTTTAATGAAAAAATGTGTGAATAATTAAATCAGATCCAGTGTTGTGTGACTGTCAAAAAATGATAGATATTTCTGATGGTTCGTGGTATGATAAAGACAGAAACATGAGTGCTATTTTAAGAAAGGGTGATGGTTATGGCATTGGCACAGGCAACGAAATCCCGTGAAACAACTTATACGATCAACGATGCAATGGATGTCCTTCTGTCAAAGCTGGATGAAGCCATTGACGATATGGAAAATGGCAGAGTGCAGACAGTGGAAGAAGCATGGGCAGAAATTGATGCAGTATAAGGGGTACGGATGGAAAACAAAAAATACAAAGTTGTCATTGCCCAGAGCGGCAAGCTGGATGTGAAAGAAAAAAAGAAATATATCCTTCAGAATTAGTATGGAATATGCAGAAAACTTTTCCAAAAAGATTAAAAAAGCGGTTCTTGCACTTGATACACTTCCGACCGGGTATAATACAACAGGCTTCCGGTATCGTGGTTATGATATTTACATGAAACCGTGTGAATCCTATCTGCTGTTTTATACTGTGGATGAAGCAGTGAAAACAGTTACAGTTCTGCGTGTCATGCAGGATGGAATGGACTGGCAGTATATCATCAATCGGTGGCTGCGGAAAACGCATAGGATATACAAAAAGATTATAGTGACAGGCAGTATTCAAACAGATTGGGTACCGCCTGTTTTTATGTCCGCTGAAAACAGATGGACAGCAGAAGAAAAATATTAGAAAATAACGGACAGATTGTGAAATTTAAGAGAAAAAACTTTTTCAAAAATATTCAAAAATATTGGAACATTTTAATGGGACTTCTGCCATGTATCAGTAGGGGGGTGATTTTGGATGAAAGATGTAAAA
>NZ_JAYFUY010000105.1:0-8755 GCF_059933065.1 Blautia sp. HA3515
GAAGGATCAGGATGTGTCTGCATGTGGCCTGCCCCTTTGTTACATTTGAAGACGCAGTGCCTGTTTCCGGGGATGGGGCTTATTTTCTGCCTGTTGTTTATTTGGCCTGATCCCTTTTAAGGATGTGAAGGTAATACCTGCAGAAAGCACCAGCCTTCTGGTAAGTGGTAGTACAGTAGGTATGTATATGAAAACAGAAGGGGTACTGATCATTGATACTGGGGGAAGTCCTTTCCAGGGACGGAAAACAGGAAACTCCTGCTGAGGATCTTGGTACAAAGTGGAGATTATATTGTTGCTTTTAATCAACAAAAAGTATCCTGCAAAAGGAACTGATAAAGGATCTGAAAAAAACTCAGACGGGCAAGAAGTGAGCCTTACCCTGAACAGACAGGGGGAAAAAGGTAAAGGTATCTCTTGATGCCTGTGGAGGATCAGACAGGAGATTACAAGCTTGGAATCTGGGTAAGAGATGACACCCAGGGTATTGGTACCCTGACCTATGTGGACGCAGCAGGAAATTACGGAGCACTGGGACATGGGATCAGTGATGTGGATACAGGAGAATTGTTATCTATTACCAGCGGTTCTTTATACAAAACCCAGATTCTGGGCATCCAGAAGGGAAGTAAAGGCAGCCCTGGTGAATTGTCTGGATTGATTCGCTATAATGTGGGGAATGTGCTAGGCTCCATTACGGCTAATACTGCAAATGGGATTTACGGAAAATATCAAAGCTTAGGTGGAAACGGAATTGCTTTAAAAGAAATGAAAATCGGCTACAAACAGGAAATGGAAACAGGTCCGGCATCTGTTTTATGCAGTGTAAACGGACAGGTAAAAGAATATACGGCAGAAATTACAAAAATAGACATGAACCACCAGGACACCAATAAAAGCTTTGTGATCCATGTGACAGACCAGGAGCTTCTTGCGGCAACCGGAGGAATCGTGCAGGGAATGAGTGGCAGTCCGGTGATCCAGAACAAAAAGATCGTGGGGGCTGTAACTCATGTGTTTGTGCAGGATGCAACCAGCGGATACGGTATTTTTATTGAAAACATGCTGGCGGAAAAAGGGTAAAAATGGTTGGATATGGAGGATAAAAGTCGAAAGTTATCGAACGAAAATCCAGTGAAACCGACACTTTCGGCTTGATTTCCCCATTTGGATTCCACTATAATAGCAACTGTTAATCTAGTAAAAAAGGTAACAGGTTAGGAGGAGAGATGTCTCATGGAAAAGTTAAATGTGGCTATTGCGGATGATAACGAGAAAATGACGGAAGTACTGGGACGTATGATCGAGGAAGACAAAGAGCTTTCGCTGGTAGGAAAAGCACACAATGGAGAAGAAATCTGTAATATTATAAGGGAGAAGCAGCCGGATGTGGTGATCCTGGACATTATTATGCCTAAAATGGATGGACTTTCTGTAATGGAAAGATGTGTACATAGCAGCGTGCTGAAAAAGATCCCTGCGTTTATCGTAGTTTCGGCTGTAGGGCAGGAACGGATCACAGAGGATGCTTTTAATCTTGGGGCTGAATATTATATGTTAAAGCCTTTTGACAATAAGATGCTGCTGAATAGGATCAAGCATGCAAGGCATCTGGGTGACAGAAGAAGAAAAGAAATTTCAAGACAGGGAAAAGGTGAAGAGGGTGGCTGCTTTTCACAGGGAGACCTGGAACGGGATGTAACAAATGTGATCCATGAGATCGGTGTACCGGCACACATCAAAGGATACCAGTATCTCAGGGATGCGATCATTTTGTCTGTGAATGACATGGAAATGTTGAATTCCATTACAAAGATTCTGTATCCTACCATAGCAAAAAGACATCAGACCACTCCAAGCAGAGTGGAAAGGGCCATTCGCCACGCTATTGAAGTAGCATGGAGCAGAGGCAAAATGGATACCATAGATGCACTGTTTGGATATACGGTAAGTACGGGAAAAGGAAAGCCTACCAATTCAGAATTTATTGCCCTGATCGCAGACAAAATAAGACTTGAATATAAAAATCGCTCTTTCCATTAGAAAGGATATAGGGTATAATAAAAACAGTAATACGGTTCTCCAGACACAGAAGGAGAATGCAGTGAATCCATACCAAGGAGGGAATTTACGGATGAAGAATATACTTTTTGCAGCGTCTGAGGCAGTGCCTTTTATTAAAACAGGAGGACTGGCAGATGTAGTCGGATCTCTGCCGAAGTGCTTTGATAAGAGATATTTTGACATTCGGGTAATATTGCCGAAATATGCCTGCATGCGGCAGGAATGGAAAGATAAAATGGAATATGTTACCCATTTTTATATGGATCTGGGATATAAGAACTGTTATGTTGGAATCCTCAGGATGGAGTATGACGGGATTCAGTTCTATTTCATTGACAATGAATATTACTTTAGTGGTCCGAAGCCTTATGATACTGTACCATGGGATTTGGAGAAGTTCGCATTCTTTTCCAAGGCAGTACTTTCTGTCCTTCCGGTGATCGGATTCAGACCGGATGTGATCCACTGTCATGACTGGCAGACAGGCCTGGTGCCGGTTTATCTGCATGACAGCTTCCAACAGAATGAATTTTTCTGGGGGATCAAGACGGTTATGACGATACACAATCTGAAATTCCAGGGTGTGTATGATGTAAAGACCATCAAAGAAATTACCGGGTTATCTGATTACTATTTCGTTCCGGACAAGCTGGAAGCATATAAAGACGCCAATCTCCTGAAAGGCGGTATTGTATTTGCAGATGCAGTGACCACCGTTAGCCGTACTTATGCTGAGGAGATCAAGACTCCGTTTTACGGGGAGGGCCTGGATGGGCTGCTGCGTGCACGTTCCGAAAGCCTTCGCGGTATTGTAAATGGTATCGATTACAATGATTTCAATCCGGATACAGATATTTTCCTTTCTTCCAAGTATAATGCAACCACATTCCGTAAAGAAAAGATCAAGAATAAGATCCAGCTGCAGAAGGATCTGGGACTGGAGCAGGATCCCAAAATCATGATGATCGGTATTGTTTCAAGACTGACAGACCAGAAGGGCTTCGACCTGATCGCTTATATTATGGATGAACTCTGCCAGGATGCAGTACAGATCGTTGCTCTTGGTACAGGCGAGGAACGTTATGAGAATATGTTCCGCCATTTTGACTGGAAATATCATGGCAAGGTATCTGCACAGATTTATTATGATGAGGGTATGTCCCACCGTATTTACGGAGCAGCGGATGCGTTTCTGATGCCATCCCTGTTTGAACCATGCGGATTGAGTCAGCTGATGAGCCTTCGTTATGGTACTCTTCCTATCGTCAGGGAGACAGGCGGACTGAAGGATACGGTAGAGCCTTATAATGAGTTTGAAGGCACTGGTACAGGATTTTCGTTCTGCAATTACAATGCACATGAGATGCTTAGTACCATCCGTTATGCAGAGCGCATCTACTATGATAAGAAGCGTGAATGGAACAAGATGATCGACAGGGCTATGGCACAGGATTTCTCCTGGGGCAATTCTGCACGGCAATATGAAGAGATGTACAATTGGCTGATTGGCTGATTGGCTGATCCTGTCACATTTTGTCAAAAGATAATCCATTCTTATTTGCAGGAAAGACTTGACAGAAACACAGATTTATTATACTATGGTAGCAGAAAACACGAACATAGGTTCGCATTATGAAAAATACAAGAATAAGGAGACTGCCATAGAATGATAAATGAAGAAAAGCAAAAAGCCCTGGAGGCTGCTCTGGGGCAGATAGAGAAGCAATATGGAAAAGGATCTGTGATGAAGCTTGGCGAGTCAGGTGCCAGTATGCAGGTGGAGGCGATTCCTACAGGATCCCTTAGTCTGGATATTGCACTGGGAGTAGGCGGCGTACCCAAGGGACGTATCATAGAGATCTATGGACCTGAGTCCAGTGGTAAGACTACCGTAGCATTACATATGGTAGCAGAGGTTCAGAAGCGTGGTGGGATTGCCGGCTTTATTGATGCAGAGCATGCACTGGATCCTGTTTATGCAAAGAATATAGGCGTTGATATTGACAATCTTTATATTTCACAGCCAGATAATGGTGAGCAGGCATTGGAGATCACTGAGACGATGGTACGTTCCGGAGCTGTGGATATTGTGATCGTAGACTCTGTTGCAGCCCTGGTTCCCAAGGCTGAGATCGACGGCGACATGGGCGACAGCCATGTGGGTCTTCAGGCGAGACTGATGTCCCAGGCTTTGAGAAAGCTTACAGCTATTATCAGTAAGTCCAACTGTGTAGTGATCTTTATCAACCAGCTTCGTGAGAAGGTAGGCGTTATGTTCGGTAATCCGGAGACTACCACCGGTGGCCGTGCATTGAAGTTTTATTCTTCTGTGCGTCTGGATGTACGTCGTGTAGAGACTCTGAAGCAGGGCGGAGAGATGGTTGGTAATCATACCAAGATCAAAGTAGTAAAGAACAAGGTTGCACCGCCATTTAAGCAGGCAGAGTTTGATATCATGTTTGGTACAGGTATTTCCAGAGAGGCAGATATCCTGGATCTGGCAGCAGAATGTTCTATTGTTAATAAGAGCGGTGCCTGGTATGCTTATAATGGCAATAAGATCGGACAGGGCCGGGAGAATGCCAAAGCCTATCTGAAAGAGCATACAGATATTCGTGATGAGATTGAGAAGAAGGTAAGGATCCATTATCATCTGCTCCCTGAGGAAGAGGAGACAGTCTCTGTCCAGGACAATGCACAGGCAGAGGCAGCAGCTTCCACAGAGGATGAGGCCTGATCCATGGGACTTACAAGAGAAGAACAACAGGCGGCCCGCAGGAAGGCTTTGCTCCTTCTTGAGCATATGGACCGTACAGAGAAAGGCCTGTCTGACCGTTTGCGTCAGGCAGGCTTTTGTGCAGAGGCAGTGGAGGATGCAGTGGCTTATGTAAGTTCTTTTGGATATGTAGATGATGACAGGTATGCGGAGAATTACATTGCATACAGGATCCAGTCTATGAGCAGGCGCAAGATCCTTCAGGAGTTGCTTCAAAAGGGCGTGGACAAGGAGACTGCCCAGGCTGCCTGGGAGCGGGCGTCAGAGTATACCCAGCCTGACGAACAGAAGATCCTTAAGGAGGCTGTCCTTAAGAAATGCCAGCCAGACACAGTCCTGGATGAAAAGGAGATGCGCCGCCTTCAGGGATTCCTGCTGCGAAGAGGCTTTGGCTACAGTGACATTTCCCATGTGCTGGAGGAGCTGCAGATCCGGATGGAATCTAATACATCGTTCAGTAAATAACTGTGGGATTCTTCCTGCCAAAATATAAATTCCATTTTTCTGTAGAAAAACTTGACATAATTATCAAAAACATATAAACTTATATTGTTGTAATTGTACAATGAAAACCGAATAAGGAGGTGCTCCTGTGACAAGCACAATTATTGTTGCATTTGTCGCTGTGGTAGTCGCGCTACTTATTGCAGTTCCTATTACTACTAAAGTTGCTGTGGCAAATAAAGTAAAAAAAGACGCAGAAACTGTTGGATCGGCAGAAGACAAAGCCAGAGGCATCATAGATGAAGCTTTGAAGACAGCAGAAACGAAAAAACGGGAAACTTTGTTGGAAGTGAAGGAAGAATCTCTCCGTACAAAAAATGAACTGGAGAAAGAAACCGAAGGAACGAAGAAATGAACTGCAGAAGTATGAGAAACGAGTCTTATCAAAGGAAGAAGCCGTAGATAAGAAAGCGGATGCAGTTGAGAAGCGTGAGGCAGAGTGCACAGCGAGATATGCTGAATTACAGAAGAAAGAAAAACGGGTGGACGAACTTGAGCAGAAAGGAGTTCAGGAACTGGAAAGAGTTTCAGGACTGACTTCAGAACAGGCCAAGGAAGAACTGCTCAGATCTGTGGAAGATGATGTGAAGGTTGATGTTGCAAGGCTTTACAAAGAACTGGAGAACAGGGCCAAAAGAAGAAGCCGGCAAGAAAGCCAAGGAGTATGTGGTAAATGCCATTCAGAAATGTGCAGTTGACCAACTGTAGCAGAAGCAACGATTTCTGTTGTGCAGCTTCCAAGTGATGAGATGAAAGGACGTATTATCGGCCGTGAAGGACGTAATATCCGTACACTGGAGACACTTACAGGTGTAGATCTGATCATTGATGATACACCGGAAGAGTTGTCTTTCTGCTTCGTACCTGATCCGTCGTGAGATCGCCAGAGTTGCACTTGAGAAACTGATCGTTGATGGCAGGATCAGATCCGGGCTAGGATCGAGGAAATGGTTGAGAAGGCACAGAAAGAAGTGGAAGCCACAATCGTGAGGATGGGGAGACTGCTGCTATGGATGTTGGCGTACATGGTATTCATCCAGAGCTTCTGAGCTTCTGGAAGGATGAAATTCCGTTCAGCTATGGACAGAATGCATCGAAACATTCCATTGAAGCTGCACAGTTATCCGGACTTCTGTGGTGAAGTAGGTGCTGATGTGCGTATTGCCAAACGTGCCGGACTTCTGCACGACATCGGAGAGTCCATTGACCATGAAGTAGAAGGCTCACATATTCAGATTGGTGTAGATCTTTGCAAGAAATATAAAGAATCTGCAATCGTTATTGTTGTAGTGGCTGCTCATCACGGAGATGTAGAACCAGAGTCATTGATTGCTGGCATTGTACAGGCAGCAGATGCTATTTCTGCAGCACGTCCTGGTGCTCGTAGAGAGACATTGGAAACATATACCAACCGTCTGAAACAGCTGGAGGATATTACCAACCAGTTTAAAGGGGTGGAGAAATCCTTTGCGATCCAGGCAGGTCGTGAAGATCCGTGTTATGGTTGTTCCGGATCATGTTACAGATGCAGATATGGTTCTTCTGGCAAGAGATATTGCCAAGCAGATTGAGGAGAGCTCTAATATCCAGGCCAGATCAAAGTTAATGTGATCAGAGAGAGCCGTGCTGTGGATTATGCTAAATAATCCAAGCTGTCATTCAGGAAGATAAGATACAGGAATCGTTATTCCCAAGGGAAACCAAAGGAAAACGGTTCCTGTTTTTTTGTATGAAAATATATAAATGATTACAGTGTTTCGGCAATGGGAACTGCATAAATTCTAATATGGGAAGCGTAAGATGGAAAGAGCAAAAGATGGCGCTGTGTCAGACAGCTACGTATCACAAAAAGGCAGGAGAAGGATATGGGGAAGAAGGAAGGCAGAATAAAGCGAAAGGAATTTTTTCCTGGTCAGCTTTATATTTTTTCGTGGCTTTTTTGCAGGAACCATTCTTCCAAATATTGTGTGGAAAATGAAATGGCGGCAGAAAACAGTAGCTGCTATGTACCTGCTTAGCTCTTTTTCAGGACAGGAACTGGCCGGAACCGGACTTCTTGGAGAAATACTGAAAAGCAGGGGAGCTTTTTTATATTATGTGCAGTGTGCGGATTTACTGTTTTCGGCGTGCCATTAGCAGTTGGAACTGTAATTGCGGCAGGCTTTGGGATTGGTGCAGTGCTGACCGTATGTATCCTTCAATTTGGTCTGGCAGGTGCGGCAGCAGGAATTGCCCTCCTTTTTCCACAGTATCTGATCTATCTGCCAGTTCTTGTTTATGCTTCTGGACATGGTTTTTAAACAATCCATAAGCATGTGGAAAAATCAGGGGCTTTTTCCGACAAAGCAGCTGGAATATCTGGCAGACAGTTTGGACAGGGGGCATTTATTTCCTTGGAATGCTGCTGGGAAGCCTATGTGAATCCATGGATAACAGAAAAAATTTTGACGACTTTAAAAATATTTTGAATGCATTTACACCATATGTGGTGTAAGTTACCATAAAAAAGTCGACATTTTGTGTAAAAATGCGGAAAGCCCACGGATTCTCAAGCATTTCAGAGGAAAAAAGGGTTTGATTTTATGTTAATTTCAAAGTATAATACAGTTACATTTTTGTTGTTCAGAATAGGGAGTATGAATAGCAAGTATTGAACGTGACAGGAAGAAGAGAAAATGGAAAGAGAGATACATGATTTCATTGGTTATCTGCATGAGGAAGAAGTCATCCAGCAATACGGAGATTTCCTATGAGCGGGATTTAAGAAAAATGGCCAGGTTTGCAAGACTGGGTAATTCCGTGAAGCAAAGGCTGTGCGGGAACTTGATCTGGAGGATATATTTGGATCACCTGGAGCGTGGAGAATTTGCGTCTTCTACCATATCCAGAAGTGTAGCGTCCATCCGTGCTTTTTTTCAGTATCAGATGAAGGTCAATGGTATGGAAAGGATCTGTCAGATAATCTGAGACCACCTAAAGTAGAGAAGAAAATGCCGGAGATATTATCCATTCAGGAAGTAGATTGTCTGCTTCTGCAGCCAGATTTGAATACACCTAAAGGGATCCGGGATAAGCCACGCTGGAGTTATTGTATGCTACTGGTATGAGGGTCAGCGAACTGATTCATTTGCAGGTGGATCAGGGAGATCTTCAGTTAGGATATGTGACCTGCAAGGAGCATGAGAAGGAAAAGGATCATTCCCATTGGCAATGTAAGCCGGGATGCCCTGATCCTGTATATGGACAAGGCAAGAGATACTTTCGTTAAGGACAGTAAAGAGAAAACTTTGTTCACCAATGGTTTGGGAAAGCCGATGAGCAGGCAGGGATTCTGGAAGGTACTGAAAGGATATGCAGATGCTGCCGGAATCAAGCGGGATATTACACCGCATACCTTGCGCCATTCTTTTG
>NZ_JAYFUY010000106.1:0-4192 GCF_059933065.1 Blautia sp. HA3515
TTACTTCCAGGCTTAAGCTATGATCAACAAGCCAAAGACAAGCTTTTTTAAAAGTCTGCGCTTCCGTATCCTGATCATCCTGATCATTCTGGGAATCGTGCCAAGTGTTATAGTTACACAGATTGTGATCAATACCTATGCGGATCGGGCGATTGCTCTCCGTACTGAGAATGTGAAGAATCAATGTGACATTTTGTGCAACCTGTTAATCAAAGAGAATTATATTAATGACTCCAGCTCGCAGGTAGTGAACAGCAAGCTGGAGTTGTTGTCTAATGTATATAGCGGCAGACTTTTGCTGGTTGACAGGGATTACAGGATCGTAAAGGATACGTATGGCATAGATGAAGGGAAGACATTGCTTTCATCCATGGTCATCCGTTGCTTTAAAGGGGATGAGGTCAGCTGGTATAATCGTAAGAACCGGTCGATAGAGATGGTAGTTCCGGTAAAAAGCCCTGAAGTGAAGCAGCTGCAGGGGGTACTTCTGGTAAGCGTTTCAGCCAATGAGATCGCTTCTACCATTGATGAGCTGGAGCAGAGGGAGATTTTGATCATTGGGATCATAGTAGCACTGGCTATTTTGCTTGGTTATGTCCTTTCTACCATTCTTGTAAAACCTTTTGCAAGGATCACCAAATCTATAGAGGATCTGACAGACGGATATCAGAATGATGAGATCTCCGTACCGGATTATACAGAGACAAAGCTGATCACAGATGCATTTAACAAGATGCTGGCAAGGATGAAGATCCTGGATGAGTCCAGGAATGAATTTGTATCTAATGTGTCCCATGAGTTAAAGACACCTTTAACTTCCATGAAGGTGCTGGCTGATTCCCTTGTAGGGCAAAGCGGTGTGCCGGAAGAACTTTACCAGGAGTTTATGGGGGATATTACTGCGGAGATTGACAGGGAGAATAAGATCATCACAGATCTTCTTTCACTTGTAAAGATGGACAAAAAGGCAGCAGATGTAAATATTTCCCATATGGATATCAATCAGTTGCTGGAGGATATCCTGAAGAGGCTTCGGCCCATCGCAGACAGACGTAATATTGACCTGATTCTTGATTGCTTCAGGCCGGTAGAAGCTGATGTGGATGAAGTGAAATTCACTTTGGCAGTAACCAATCTTGTGGAAAATGGCATCAAATATAATGTAGATGACGGATGGGTAAGGGTAACGCTGGACGCAGACCATAAGTATTTTTATGTGACAGTGGCAGATTCCGGCATGGGCATTCCTGAGGATAGCATTGACCGTATTTTTGAAAGATTCTACCGTGTGGACAAGTCCCACTCCAGGGAGATTGGCGGTACAGGCCTTGGACTTGCCATTACGAGAAGTGCCATAGCCATGCATCATGGCACCATTAAGGTTTTCAGCAAAGAGGGAGAAGGAACTACATTTACTGTTCGTATCCCGTTGTCATATATTCCTTAGGAGGCACCAGATGAAAAAGTTACTTACATTGCTGCTGAGTGCGGCGCTGATTGCAGGAGTTCTTGGCGGTTGCGCTGATACAGGACAGTCTGGCCATAAGGACAGCGGAGGCAATCAATATTATTTTTACTATACAAATCAGGAAGAAACAAAGCTGCAGAGAGAAAGTTATGTGCCTGAGAAGGAAAGTCCCCAGGATATGATCGATGAACTGGAGCAGAAGCTGAATGACAGAGAAACCAGCGGAGATTATCAGGCACTTTTTCCAAAAGAAGTACAGATACAATCCTGTGTGCTGGACGGTACCTCCCTGCTTGTTTATTTTAACAGTGGATATACCAGTATGGGAAGTACCAGGGAGATCCTGGTACGTGCTGGAGTTGTACGAAGCTTTCTTCAGGTTCCGGGGATTTCCGGTGTGAAATTCTATGTGGGAAATACAGAACTTACAGATTCTAAGGGAAATCCAATAGGCACTATGGATAATTCCAGTTTTGTAGAACTGTGGGGAGATGATCGGGATGCTTACCGGTATGATACTTTTACCTTGTATTTTACTGACAGCACAGGGGAAAAACTGGTTGAGGAAGAAAGAAGTGTTTATTATAAGCGAAGTCTTCCAAGGGAACGGGTGATCCTGGAGCAGCTGATCAAGGGACCTATGGAAAAAGGACATTATCCTACTCTTCCGGAGAATACAGAGGTTATGTCTGTAACAACCTCTGACCGTGTATGTTATGTGAACTTCAGCCAGGCGTTTTCTGATGCAGCCCTTGATATTCCGGAGAAAACAATTATTTATTCTGTAGTTAATTCCGTACTGGCAGCTGTGGATGCAGACAAAGTCCAGATCAGCCTGAACGGACAGGATGATGTAAGCTTTGGAGAGAATACCTCTCTTTATAATTTCTTTGGCTGGAACACTGATCTGATCCAGGACAAAGAGTAAGGAGGCAGATGGATGGCAAGACGTCCCTTATGTCTTGCGTGCCTTCTCCTGATGTTGGCGATGACCATGGCAGATTTGCTGGGGATGCCCCTGATGCGGGGGAATCCTCTGCCAGGATCTGTTACAGAATATTTAAAAAAGCATCCGGGGACGACCATCTGCGGGGAGGTGGAACGGTGCGCAGAAAGTGAAAATTCAAAATCAGTCTATCTTAAAAATGTCTATTTTATCTATCAATCTAAGAAAATTCCAATAAAAAATGTAAAGAGTATTTTTGAAAAATCAGGAAACATTTTCTAAAGCCAAGTCTGTGGCGAATGCCAGATCCTCTGTAAAGGGACGAAGTTTTGTGAATGCAGATAAGGGTTTGGGGGATAAGTGTGGAGTATCTGTGGATACAGATAAGGATGTCCTGTATAAAGGGATGCTGGTTCGTGTACAAGGAAAGCTTGAGGAAATCCAGGGCAAACGAAATCCAGGAGAGTTTGACAGCCGTCAGTATTATGCATGCCAGCATATCTATTATGTGATGAAGAAAGCTGTGATCAAGGAAAAATCATCCAGTTATTCTGTTTATGGACAATTTCTTGTGGATCTGCAGCAGTATCTGGGGGATATTTTGTGCCAGGCGGCAGGAAAAGAAGGAGAAGTATTAAAGGCCATTGTACTGGGGGATAAAACCGGTTTGGAGGATGAAACAAAGCTGCGCTACCAAATGGGCGGGATCCTGCATATACTGGCTATTTCGGGACTTCATATCAGTATTCTTGGCATGGGCTTTTACCGGATGTTGAAAAAATGTTATCTGGGAAACTGGACTGCCGGTATGATCGCCTTGGTTTTTATGCTCCAATATGGGATTATGACAGGAGGAAGCGTGTCTGTTATGCGGGCTGTGTGCATGTTTCTCATGGCAGCAGGAGCAAGGATTCTTGGCAGGATCTATGATCTGCCTACTGCCCTGGCTGCATCTGCAGTGCTGATCCTTCTGGAATCGCCTGCTTATTTGTACAGCAGCGGTTTTCTTCTTTCTTTTTCGGCAGTGTGCGGTGCCGGGATCATTTCTCCTTATCTGGAAAAAACAAAAGGAAAATCGGTTTTCTTTGCTTCTCTGGGAGTGCAGCTGACCATGCTTCCGGTGAGCCTTTATTTCTTTGGAGAGGTTTCTGTGGCTGGATTGGTATTAAACCTGTTGGTGATTCCGTCGGTAGCGGTGGTTCTGGTCAGTGGTCTTGCAGGAATGCTGGTGGGCTGCTTCTGGATGACAGGCGCAAGAATCCTGATTCTTCCTGGAAAATTCCTGTTATGGCTTTATGAAATGCTATGTGGTGCAGCTGGTAGTTTGTCCATAGGTAATTTGAAAATTCCTGTTACCTGGGTGGCAGGACAGCCAGAGCTGTGGCAGATCGGCTTGTATTATATGATCTTGGGAACAATCCTTTTCTTATATTCAAAGAAAAATATATGGCGAATATATTCAAAGAAAAGTAAATGGCGAACATATTCAAAAAAAGGAAAATGGCGAACCGGATATAAAGAAAACCATGAAGAAATGCCACAGAGAGTGATAAAAGTTCCGGAAATAGTTTATCGGATAGCTTGGGTAGCAGGAATAGTGGTCAGTCTCCTAGTGATCCGGGCTCGGCCCTCACCCTGCCTGCAGATCACTTGCTCTGGATGTGGGGCAGGGAGACGGAATCGTGATCCAGACGCCGGAAGGGAAAAACTACCTGATCGATGGAGGAAGCAGCAGTAAAACCAGTACTGGCAGATATCAGATGCTTCCATTTTTGAAG
>NZ_JAYFUY010000107.1:0-8869 GCF_059933065.1 Blautia sp. HA3515
CTGTAGGAGATTTTGTAGTTCATTTTTTTATTCAACTATCCCCATGACATATACAATATGTAAATGTGCAATTCAAATAGCAGTTTATGCTAAGTGCGAAAATAATAATAATTACTATTATTGACAAAAGAAGAATTATCATGTATAATACAGACAAAGAAACTAAAAACTAGAAAAATCGTTAGGAATTTGGTAACAAAAATAAATCGACATTGAAAAGGAAAAAATGACTATGAAAAAATATGAATGTGAACCATGTGGATATATTTATGATCCGGCAGTAGGAGATCCAGACGGTGGTATCGCTCCAGGAACTGCATTTGAGGATATTCCAGATGACTGGACATGCCCAATTTGCGGATTAGGAAAAGATGTTTTCGTTCCTGTAGAAGACTAAACAGAAAATGCAGGTACGAAACTGCTAGACATTAAAAGAGCCTAAGAGAACATATAAAAGAAATGGAGGTCAAATTATGACTTACGATTTAAACATTACCTTTGATGACAATTTAGTAACAGGAAATAAAACAATCGATACACAACACAAAGAATTGATCGACCGTATCCAGAATTTTGTAATTGCCTGTCAAAATGGCGACAGCAAGGTAAAGGCGATCAAACTTCTGGATTATCTTAATGAGTATACTGACTTTCATTTTAAAGAAGAGGAAGCACTTCAGGAAAAAGCCGGTTATCCAGAGCGTGAACAACATTATGAAAAACATGAAGAGTTTAAAAAGACAATTCAGGAACTGTATGAATACCTTCAGGAGTATGAAGGACCAACAGATCAGTTCAGTGAACTTGTACAGAAAAATGTAATCGACTGGTTATTTGGACACATTAAAACGTATGACCGCTCTGTGGCAGAATTTATATTTATGAAACAAAAGCCAGACCGATACTAAAATAAAACAGGGAACGAGTTCACTCAGAATGTAGACAACGTGATGAAGTAAACTAGGGGCTGTTACGAATGCAGCCCCTTTCCTTTATATAGCGATATTCCAGATAATACATTACTCTGGCATGACGTATTAATTTACTACCAAAATATGGGAAGAGCAAGCAGATCTTCTTTTTTTGTCCTATTTATCTAACTATAAGTAGTAAAGTCTCTTTTCATGATAATAGAAATATGCTAAATTGGTTCTATAGAACAAGGTGTAATTCTACTTATATATTGGAGGAAAATGAATGAGAGAGAAAACTATTTATGAGAAGATTGCAGAAAAGTAAAACACAACACCAGAAGAGGTACGCAGAGAAATGCAGATAGCCATAGATGCAGGAATTTGATAATCCCGATCCGGCTGTGCAGGAAGAATGGAAGAAAATGACACTTAAAGGAGACAGACCCACACCGGAAGAAGTAGTCAATTACGCAGTAAAACAATTAAAAGGAAATTAATGAAAATATGAAGAAAAAGATAATTGCAGTGATCTCAGGAGCAGCGATCTTGATAATTGCTGCAGGAAGTATTTATGGGAAACCTGAATCAAGTCATAAGGAAGGTGAACCGGATGTGGTAGGAACATTTTCCGTAAATCGGGATGAAAATCTAACCGTGGTCGCTAACCGGAAAAATATTAAGGATAGAGAAGCGTTTGCAAGAAAGCTTTTGCAGATGTACAAGGATGATTCTTTTTATTCGACAAAATTCTCCACAGACAGGGGATATGCGACGAGTCTTGAATTGACATAGAAATGAGGTAGCGTATAATTAGAATTGAATATACTGAAAAAATGGAGGAATTACATGAAAGCACATAAATATTGGTCAGTAGGAGCTTTAATCACAATGCTTGGGACTTTTTACACTGGATATAAAAAGCTAAAATCGAGTCACAAATACTTTGCTTTAAGTTCCATGTTATGTATGGTAATGGCGATATATACAGGTCATAAAATGATTACCGGGAATAGGAAAGAAAAGACGAAAAAAGAGAAAGTTACAGAGATGGAGGAATAAATAATGCTGGAAGTAGGAATTAAAGCACCTGATTTTGAGTTGCCAGATCAAAATGGGAAAATACATAGATTATCGGATTATACAGGGAAAAAAGTGATTTTATATTTCTATCCCAAGGATAATACAGCAGGATGCACGAAACAGGCATGTGGTTTTTCCGAGCGATACCCTCAGTTTACCGAAAAAGGTGCAGTTATTCTTGGAGTCAGTAAGGATTCTGTATCCTCTCATAAGAGATTTGAGGAAAAATATGGATTGGCATTTACACTTCTAGCAGATCCAGAGCGGAAAGTTATTGAAGCATATGATGTATGGAAAGAAAAGAAAAATTATGGCAAAGTCTCTATGGGGGTAGTAAGAACCACATATCTTATTGATGAACAGGGGCTTATTATAAAGGCAAATGATAAAGTCAAGGCTGCAGATGATCCTGAAAATATGCTTAAGGAATTAGATTAATGAAGATAATATTATCTCCTGCTAAAAAGATGATTACAGATACTGACAGCATAGCACCGGATGGATTGCCTGAATTTATTGAAAAGACGACAGAGATACAAAGTTGGTTGAAAAGTAAGTCAAAAGAAGAACTGAAGACTATCTGGAAATGTAATGACAAAATTACAGAACAGAACTTCAATAGATTGGAAAACATGGACCTATATCATTTACTTACTCCAGCTGTTTTATCATATGAAGGAATTGCTTTTCAATATATGGCTCCATCCGTGTTTGAGGACAGTCAGTTCGAGTATGTACAAAATCATTTGAGAATAATATCTGCATTTTATGGTGTGTTAAAACCAAGGGATGGTGTGACGCCTTATCGTTTGGAAATGCAGGCGAAGGTCGGAATAGGAGAAACAAAAAATCTGTATGAGTACTGGGGTGATTTATTATACCGCTCAGTGATTGATAACAGCAGGATTATAATCAATTTGGCATCGAAAGAATACTCTAAATGCATAGAAAAATATCTGACACAACAGGATAGATACATTACGATTACATTTTGTGAGTTATGAGGAGATAAACTGGTGATAAAAGGTACATATGCTAAGATGGCGCGTGGTGAAATGGTTAGGTTCATGGCTGAAAACAGGATTGAAAATCCGGAGGATATTAAGAAATTTGATAGACTAGGTTATTTATCTCCGTTTTCTCTGATCTATTATCATCAGATGCAGAATATGTTTTTGAAACGCAAAAATAGGACGATCGTAATTTAGATAAAAGGTAGTCAGTAATGTTAATTTATTATAATAATAAGAATTATTACTATTATTAGCTGACAGCAGATTAAAGTTGATATATAATCCTAATTAAGAATAGATCCTAATAAGGAGCGTGGATGATAAATAGAAGAAGCACAATTCAGAAAGATCTAGTAAGAAATGCTGTATCTGAGATGAAGCATGTTTCAGCAAATGAAGTTTATGACTTTATAAAAGAAAGGTATCCTACAATTCGGAAAAGGAACTGTTTATAGAAATCTTGATATATTGGTAGAGGAAGGTGCATTAAGAAAGATTGAAGTCCCAGATGGACCGAACAGATTCGATTTCAGATTGAAAATACATTTACCAGTGTCATGTGTGTAATGTGTGACATTTTATGTGGCAGGGCCAAATATCCAATCGGCTCAACAAAAACAGACTGATAGACCCACTGAATTTTAAATGTTCATATCAAACACTCATTGTTGATACAACCACAGAACATTCAGTTAACATAATGAGCATCACCAGAATATATAAAACCTAAGCCAAGGGAAAGTTAAAAAAACCGATGATGGTCAAACAATATGGGGTTTGGGGCTATCTGGATATGAATATGTAGGTGAATACTTACCCAATCATTCATATGGCTCCTTTATGCAAACACCCAGCATCAGATTTTGAAAAAGTAGTTAAAAAAATGGAGGTAAATGAAATGGCAACAAACAAATATGCAGGAACGCAGACAGAGAAAAATTTACAGTGACAATAATGCTGCTGTTGAGAAGACATGTACCTGTATATACAGTGGAAGGGTAGTCATGTTCATGTTGTAGTCGGAGAACAAAACATCCTATGCTTGAAGAGCATTTTATTGAGTGGATTACATTAAGTACCAATCAGGGAATATATAGAAAAACAGTTAAATCCAGGGCAGGAGCCAGTAGCAGATTTTTGTCTTTGCAATGGTGAACTGATAGAAGAAGTATATGCGTATTGCAACCTGGCATGGATTATGGAAATGCTAAAAACACTTGACATTCGTGCTAAGATTACAAAATAATTCAGATACAACAGTAATATATGCTGTGTATTAATATATTTATAAGGAGGAACAAACTAATGAAATATGTATGTGACGTTTGCGGATGGGAATATGATGAAGAGGAAGGTTATCCTGAAGGTGGTATTGCACCAGGAACAAGTGGGAGGATGTTCCAGAAGATTTTGAATGCCCATTATGTAATGTTGGAAAGAATCAGTTTTCAGAAGTTGAATAAAATTCTGATTATTTAAATACGGATAGATAAACAAAAACCCTGGTGCGTGTGAGCAACAGGGTTTTTTATTGCGATAGTTTGTGATAATATCACAGAAAATGATTTACCTTTTGCTTATAATGTAAATGGATATGAAACATACAACTTTTCCGGTGGATTCCGCTTTTATGATGCAGTGGCTAATGACCATGCACTGATTGAAAGATCATATGCATGTGGTATGGATTATTAGAAATAAATAAAATATTTTTATAGTTTGATTGAAGTATAGAAAGATCCCCCATTTATTAGAATGACTTTCATAATTCTGATAAATGGAGGATTCTTTAGAATTATAGAAAAACCGTTTTATGATCTTTGTAGTGCTTCCAGTCTTTTCGAATCAAGGATTGTTATTTTGCCGCGGGAGAGTTTGACGAGTCCTTCGCCTTGAAAGTATCGAAGCATTCGAGTGATAACTTCTCTGTGGGAACCAAGATGGTTGGCGATAGTTTCGTGAGTGATTTTTAATTCATTTGTTCCTTCAATAGAGGTCTCTTCTAAAAGAAATGAAGCAACACGCTTATCCAAACTCTTCCACATGATCTGTTCAATCAGCCACATGACATCAGAAAAACGGGTAGCCATTAACTGATTGGTATAGTTTGCGACGGGAGCAGATTCCTTCATGATGCCCTTATAGATTTCAGCAGGGATGATCCAAAGAGCAGTATCTTTTTCTGCTTCAATGGTTACTTCAAATTGAATGGATCGCATGATACATGAGGCGGATAAAAGACACATATCCATATCGAACAGACGGTAGAGTGTAATCTCCCGTCCTTCATTTGAAAGTATGTAAGTTCGAAGCTGTCCGGATTTAACCAGTAATAATCCGGTACAATCCAGGTTTCCGTTGTGAATAATCGTTCCTTTTTTTACATCCCGTGTAATCAAATTGTCTGAAATTAGTTTTTTCTGTGCTGTATTTAAGTCATTCCATAGTGGAAAATAATTTTCGAAGTTCATAATAGTTATCTCCTTTACGAACATAGTATACTTAATTTGTTGAGATGCGTCAATTATATAACTGACGTATACCGTGAATAGAAATAAAAAGAAGCGTAATAAGTAAATTGTCTTTTCTGTGATATCATCACAGAAGCAAGATCATTTATGAGGTATATTAAGTTCAAACAGGAGAAGGAGTTGAAAAATATGACATTTATAAATATAAATAAAGAAAATTTTGGACAACTAATTCATAAGGAAAAACCGGTTTTGGTTGATTTCTGGGCACCTTGGTGTGTTTATTGCCGTAGAATTGGAGCAGCTTATGAAAAAATAAGTGAAGAATACAGCGATATTCTTGTTGCTGGGAAAGTAAATATTGATGAAGAACCGCAGATTGCAGAAGCTGAAAAGATTGAGGTGATTCCTACGCTGGTTTTATACCGAAATGGAAAGGCAATAGATTCTATTGTTGCACCTGAATCAAAAATAATGATAGAGAATTTTATTAATGAAGCATTGGAAAAATAAAAGGAGGACTGCTGTATGAATGAAAATCATGTTTACGATATGATTATCGTTGGGGGAGGACCTGGAGGGTATACTTCAGCATTATACGCAGCCAGAGCAGGATTTGATACAATTGTTTTAGAAAAATTATCTGCGGGTGGTCAGATGTCATTGACCTGGCAGATTGATAACTATCCTGGTTTTGAAAATGGAATTGACGGATTTTCATTGGCAGAGAAAATGCAAAAACAGGCGGAAAAATTTGGCGCTAAAAGTGAATATGCTGAAGTTTTTAATATGGATTTAACAGGAAAGCTTAAGAGAGTAGAAACTAGTTCGGGAATTTATATTGGGAAAACAGTAGTGATTGCTACTGGAGCAAATCCAAGAGAACTTGGTCTTGTTAAAGAAAAAGAATTGATAGGTCATGGAGTTGCTTATTGTGCCTCCTGTGATGGCATGTTTTATAAAGATAAGATCGTGGTGGTTGTTGGAGGTGGGAATTCTGCTGTATCAGATGCTGCTCTTTTAAGTCGAATTGCTAAGAAAGTCATCATTGTTCATCGAAGAGATACATTACGTGCAACGAAAATCTACCATGATCAGTTGGTGAAAACTGAAAATATAGAGTTTCGATGGAATAATACAGTAAATGAACTGATTTATGGAGAACGATTGACTGGTGTGCGGTTGAAAGATACAGTTACAGGAGAAGAAAACATTATAGAATGTGACGGTCTGTTTGTGAGTATAGGAAGAAAACCGACAACAGATTTTTTAGATAATCAGATAGAACTGGATAATAAAGGATATATTGTGGCAGGTGAAAATACTGAAACGAGTATTCCGGGTGTTTATGCTGTAGGAGATGTCAGAACAAAGTTACTTCGTCAGATAGTAACAGCAGTGGCAGATGGTGCTATGGCAGTGCATATGGCAGAAGAGTATATGGAGAAATAATAATCAGAATTTGAATGGTGAACTATTTATATTGAAATATGTACGATTCCAATAATGACATGAACTTATGGGAACATATTGCGGATACTTTGTGAACTTTATCCTGATACAATGATTATGCTGATGAAAGAAGGCATAGATAACTGAATACAAGAAAGAGACGAAAGCCTCAGTAGTTAAGAAAAAACTACGGGGGCTTTTTTTCGAGCCTGAATTTATCGGCCAATAACTGCGGGTATGCGGCAGATGTGGTACCAGCACCAGAAGAGCCACCGTTATATGAAGAGGTAAAAAATGAGCTGGATGCAGATGAGGTGGTAAAAGCAAAAGATCTGGAACTGGAAACAGGCAGGATTTTTGAAGTGGAGAAAGATTTTACCGGACTGGAAATACCAGATGAAAAAAAGGTAAAGATCACTTTTCATGAGGCAAAAAATGAGGAAAAGCAGGACTTTACAACAGATCACGAAGATACATACAAAGCTGTTTATTATGTAGAGTCAGTAAGTGGACATCCAATTTATCAGATCAATCGTAAGCTGATTGTAAAGGAAGCTGCGGCGCAGGTTACTGAATCTGAGAATCAGGAATCTGTAAGCAATCAGGAAGATGAGAATGAAGCAGAAGGCGAGGAGCCAGCCATAGGCACTGCAGAGAGTGAAGAACCTGTGCAGGATGAGGTAAATGCAGAAATTCCGTCAGAGGATGAAATCTATGAAGAAGTAACTCCGACAGAAATTCCGGTTGAGGAAGAGCCAATAGATACACCAATCCCGGGAAACCCGTCTGAGGAAGTTTCAACAGAAGAACCAGCCATAGATAATCCGGATACAGACAGCACATTTGAAGAAATTGCAGATACAGATCTGGAAGAAATGCCAGAAGCGACAGACGATTCTTTTACAGACGGAACAGAGAAAACAGAAGATGCAGATGGAAATTATCAGGTAAATATTGTTCGTGGAGAGGAATTTCATATTGAGCTGAACCATGAAGATGGACAGTATCAGCCAGGAGAAACCGTTGTATTTTCCGGAGATATGCCGCAAGGCAGCTTAATTGCAGTAGGAACAACAAAAGTACAGGCAAACCAGACAGAGAATACAGAAGATTTATTATATTCAGAGGTGACTTATCACGAAGAATCGGATAAATTCAGTTTTGAAATGCCAGCAGATGACATTGACCTAAGTGTTTCCACGGATCAGGCAGAGAACGGTATCATGTTACTTGCAGCCGATACTCCATGGGATGATGCAACAAATATTGAAGCAAATAAATATTACTATTATTCAGATGGCCAGCTTCATCCGTTTGATACAGTTATGGGACAGGGTGGAAATGACAGCTACAAATATGTTCGTTACAAAGCAGGCGGAAAGACTTATACAGTAAATGCGTATTGTATGCAGCACTCCATGCAGTCACCTCCAAGTGGGACAACATATAAAAATATGGTTGAACTGGATGAGGGCGGAGATGATAAGTATCTGCGGAAAGCTTTGTTCTATGGATATGGCGGTCCTGGATGGGGACATATATTCAACGGGTACAATGTAAAATCCATCATGGAAAAATATGGATGCAGTTCTGAGACAAGAGCCATGCAGCATTACCTGGTTGATTATTTATATGATGGCGAATCCGGATTTGGAGGTGCACTTTCTACAACAGCAAAAAATATGCTGAAAGAGATTAAAGCAGCTCTTGCTAAAATGCCTGATCCGACAGCAATGAAACTTCTTCCAGGACTTTCCGTTAATGCAACGGGAAAGGAAACAGAAAGTTTTACCTGGAAGGCAAATGAAGCATTTACCATTACCATTCATCTGGAGAACGGAGTAAGCCTTGTTAATGAAACCACAGGAAAAACGGCATCTGGAAATGTCACCGTAAAGGGTGGAGAGAAATTCCATCTTGTAGAAAGCTATACATACTA
>NZ_JAYFUY010000108.1:0-7449 GCF_059933065.1 Blautia sp. HA3515
TATATCATCAGCCTCTACACATTCTCCTGAAGAATTGTTCATAAAAACAATTCTTCAGGGGAATCTGTAGAGGCTGATGATATAAAAAAGTACGGTGGACTGAAAGTTAAAGATTTACTGGAAGTGTCCGGAACAATCCCACAGCATGAAAGCAGCGACACCGGCCCTGCAGAAGATACTGGTAAAATAACAGATAATAAGAAAAATCAAAACAGCAGCAGTTCTGTTGAGCACAATAAAGAGCCTATAAATAGTAATTCTACTGATTCAGACGATAACCAGAAGCAAGATATCAGCAATTCCCCTGATGCTGATAATAACCAGCCCCCAAATAGCAACTATCCTTCTGACAGTACTGCCATGCCACATGATCAGCCTCAGGTAACTCAGGAAGCATCGCCTTTTGCTGGCGCTTCCCAGCAGAATCCTGATTCTGATATAAGTCACTGATAATTGATATATTGATTACAGATAGAAAGCCACCTTTCCCGCTGCCCAATGATCCGATTTCAAAAATCAGACCACAGTTCTGACAATTGAAAGAACGTTTCAATCACAGCAGCAGAAAAGATGGCTTTTTATTTTACCCTATGTTTTTTGTTTCTATCAGTCTTTTGCAGCAGGATATTCTGTGCAAAGTAATCTGTATGCAGGCTCATCCTCCTCGATGGTTGGGAATCTTCCCAGTGGCTCATAGAAGAAATTGTCTGTATGATCGTCATTAACCATAGAAACCTCTCCAATCAGGGCCGGACCGCCCTCCGGAATAACAAATTCATGATACTGGAACGGTACCAGTGTAATGGATTCTCCATTATGGATCCTTACCGGCTCTCCTGCTTTTACTTTATACTGACGGCCGTCTCTGTAAATAAGCACATCATTTACCAGATCCTTTTCGTAAATGTTTCTTCCATCCTCTGTACGATGAACCTTTGACTGATCTGCATTGTAGAAAGTAAAGACAACATCGTTTCCACCACGGTTGATGATATCCTCTCTTTTATTCTCATGATAATGCATAGGGGAAACCTGTCCGCTGTCACACATCATGATCTTCTCAGCATAGGTTTTCGGATATTTAGGATTGTGGATATTTCCGTTACGGATAGTGATCAGGGCCAGCCCCAGTGTATCAAATTTTCCTTCGCCGTAATCTGTTACATCCCAGCCAAGCTCACACTCACGGATCTCATCATATTCGTGATTTTTATCTGCCCATTCTTCCGGAGTAAAATAAAGGTAGGGCGGCAGTTTAAATCTGCACTCATCTAATAAAGCTTCCATTTTCTTGATTGTTGCATTAATTTCAGACCGTTTCATAGTTATATCTCTCCTTTTCAATATTTATTATGCAAAATTATACCAAAACACCTTGCAGGATCTTTTCTGCTAAATCGTTGCCTTGCAGGATACTTCCTGCTGAATCGTTGCCTTATAGCTTATTTATGATCCTGTCCCTGCTGCATCTTTTGAAACTCCCGGATTGCTTCCTGGATCTCTGCCTGACCGTCAAGAATCGTAAAATTCAACACGTTCTTTTCTTTTGCAAAAGGTGCCAGCTTATGGACTGTACCCCTTTCCTCATGGTAAGGTCTGCCGTATACACTGGAATTGGCAGGCTCCAGACCGATCACATAATCTCCGGATGCGGTAGACTTCCACTCCATAAAGTAGGGCAGATATTTCATATTGTAGGAAATGCGAAGGCCAATGCCAAGAGGCTCATTCACCACCAGGACCTGGGTATCTCCATCTGCATCTGACTGCATATCATGGATAAATACATACTCCGGTTCATTGTCCTTTGGAGGATCCATTTTATCATAATCTGCTTCGTGTCCTTCCCCGTCTTTATCTCGGGCAGTTACCTTTGCGGTAGGGATATAAAACCTGGTATTCTCATCCAGGAACGGATATCCCATATTAATATGGTACAGAAGCATTAATGGTTCATCTCTGTAGCCTTCATTTTCAAATTCATCTGTAACAGTAAAGGTTTTGCTTCCATAGGTGGTGGAAATACTTCTGCGAAGAACCATATTTTCCCCGAAAAGCGCCGCTTCCCGCATTTCACCTTTTACCAACAGCTTGTACTGGTCATCTTCCCAATAAGCGTCTGCCCCAAGATGCTCTGCAGGTGTGGTACGCATGCGGCCATGCATAGGATAATCCACATGATCAATGGTACATGGCGCACAGATGCTCTCAATACCGGAGGTAAAAAACAGCCCTCCCATAATAGACCGGATCGCCTCATCCCCATTTGTATCATATTGATTTCTGCCCTGCAGCCCCGGCTTGGAAAGGAAATTAATATTGATCCCTTTATAGCTTAACTGGTTTACATCCAGGGCTTTATCTGCCATTATCTGCAGTTCCATGCACCCGTTTTTGATCTCATAAGCAGAAAGTCCATGGCTTCTGCCTTCTGTATATGTGATAGGACGTACATAGGCAACCTGCTGCATGCTGCCTACATATTTCATTAAGTTCTCTTTTTTCATTTTGTACCTCCCGAAACCGATCGGTTACTCAAGATTTGCATGATACTGCCAGAGAGCCTTCATATCAATATTGCGGCTTTCCACGATCATCTTTGCCAGAATATCCCCAAGAAGCAGTAAACACTGTTCAAACAGGGAAGTCATGATCTGGCAGGAATCGATCTCATCTTCCAGATACAGCTTTGTACGTACCGGGATCCTTACCATATAATCTGCAATCTCTTTCATCTCACTGTTTGGGTTAGAGCCAATATGTACGATCTTGCAATCCACGGTTTTTCTTGCCTTTTTGGCAATTCCAAGCGGGAAAAGCGAGCCGCCGGACCCTGAGCCAACGATCAGAAGATCCTTCTTTGTAATTGCCGGTTCTGTGATCTCACCAACATAATGGGCTTTGATCCCCAAATGTGCCAGCCTTTTGCATACGCATTGAAGTGCCAGCATCACACGGCCAACTCCTACAAAAAAGACCTGGTCTGCGTTTAAAATGTCCTCTGTCAATTGTTCCAGTGCCCCTGCATCAATACTGGCCATGGTTTTTTCCAGTTCTGCAAAAACATCTTTACAGGTTTTTTCATAATCCTCTTTGAATCCCATCTTGTTCCCTCTCTTTTATATATGTTAGTCCAGACCTTTTAAGTCTGGCATCATAAGATTTCCCTGCGGAGCTGCTCTAATCTGGCAAGGCTTCCCGTAAGATCATTACGATCCAGGCAGGTGGTGCCTGTTACAAATACATCTGCCAGATCCTTTCCATAGGTACGGATATTATCCGGTGAAATACGTCCATCCAGCTCGATCTTGGTATCAAGTCCTCTTTCATTGATCATCTGGCGCAGCTGGCGGATCTTCCTGTCTGCATAAGCCACCTGCTTTTCCCCTTTCAGGAAAGCATAGCCTGGATTGATCAGCATCAAAAGCACGCTGTCACATTTATCCAATACATATTCCACGGTAGATAAAGGTGTGGACGGCTTCAGTGCGATTCCTGCCTTTACGCCTTTCGCATGGATCCGGTTGATCATACCGTCAATATGCGGCTGTGTCTCTGCATGGAATACGATCTGCTGCACTCCTATATCCAGAAGCTCATCTACAAAAAAGTCCTGATTTTCCACCATCACATGACAATCAAAAAACATGTCTGTTTTCTGGCGCAGCTGCCTTACTGTATCCAGCCCCAAAGGCATGCTTGGACTGAAATGACCGTCCAGAATATCCACATGAAGTACCTGGATCCCTGACTGCTCAAGGATACGGATCTGGCTTTCCAGATTGCACATATCCAGACAGATCAGGGACGGTGATATAATACATTTTTCTTCCCAAACTGACATAAGGTTTCCCTCCTGAATTTATTTGATGAACCGGTGTAGCTGTGAGGGTACGAAACAGCTGCAAACCGGTTCTGTAGTCCTGTTATTTATCCTGTTATTTATTTTCCCTGATATAAGCTTCGATGGTTTCCCTGGTTGGCAGGGAATCAATGGCCCCTTTACTCTGTACACAAATGCAGCCGGAAATGTTACCATATTCCATGGCATTTCTAACGATCTGTGCACTCAGGTCTGTACTCTTTTCCACTCCCTGGATACGGAGAGAAGAAAGAAATGCACCCCAGAAAGCATCCCCTGCGCCGGTAGCATCCACAGCCTTTACCTTACGGCCTGCTACACGAATCACTTCCTCTCCCAGATACGCACAAGCTCCCTCAGAGCCCAGGGTTTCCACTACCATTGCGATCTGGTTCTCTTTCATCAGGTTCTGAATATGATCCTGTCCACCCAGCATTTCCACTTCTTCCTCTGAAATCTTAAGGATATCCACATACGGAAGTATGGCCTTTACTGCATCTGCACATGCCTGCTGATCATCATTCCACATAAGATTGCGGTAATTTACATCAAAGGATACCAGTTTTCCAAGATCATGACCTGTTTTCAAAGCTTTGATCGTAGCTTCAGCCACAGGACTTGCTGACAAAGAACAGGAACCTGCATGTATGATCACAGAATCTGCAATATCCGATTCTTTTACTTCATCCGGAGAAAGCAGCATATCTGCCCCTGGCTTTCTGGCGAAAGTAAAGGTTCGCTCCCCATCCTCCTGAAGTGTAACAAACGCAATCGTGGTGATCGCCTGATCTGTAAGCTCCGGCACAATCTGTTTCACTTGATTTTCTTTCAGTGTATCCATGAGAAAACGTCCAAAATCATCATTTCCCACCTTACAGGTAAGGGAAGCCTTTAACCCGTTTTTCACAACTGCAATGGCTACATTGGCAGGAGCTCCTCCGGCCCTGCGAAGATAACTGGCAGGGTCTGCTTCCAGGTATCATATCGATCACCATTTCTCCGATAGAATATAAATCCATCATCTCATATACCGCCTTTCACATTAAGTTTCACAAAATGCCTTAGTATTTTACCGGATACCGTGGATACAGCTCTTTCACGCTGTAATACAGATCATGGAAAATCTCCTGTTTTTCATTATAGATTTTTACATTTTCAGGGATTCGGCTCCACAACCTCCGGACTCATGGTCACAGCTGCCTGGCAGCCCTCCTTAATATCTTTAAAAAATCCAACTCCCACAGCCGCAAGGATCGCTGCTCCCTGGCAGGCTTCTTCCTTCACATTTGTGACACACGGGATCGGAGCACATCCGCCTGGATCTGCTTCCAGGTCACTCCTCTTGCAGCCCCTCCGGATGCGATCAGCCTGGATCTGTCCACCTTCATTTCATCCAGGATATACAGGCATTCTTTCAGATTAAACAAAATCCCTTCCATAGCAGAGCGTACCAGATGCCCCTGCTGATGCATCATGCTTAATCCAAAGAAAACACCTTTTGCATAAGGATCATTGTAAGGTGTCCTCTCACCAGCCAGATAAGGAAGGAAATATAAACCGTCCGCTCCTGCAGGGTAGAAAGTCCAGTTTTCCTGATCAAGCTTTGCAAAGCTCTGATCCGTTTTCAGCATATTATTCCTCAGCCAGCTTAATACACTTCCGCCGTTCAGCGTACCACTTTGCACAACCCAGCGCTGTGAACCTGTATGACACCATGTCTGGATCCGCATTTTGGGGTCAAAAATCGGCTTATCCACAACCACTGCCAGCTGGGAAGAAGTCCCGATATTACAGGTAATAAACCCTTTTTCAATAATCCCATTGCCTGTAAGGGCAGCCATACTGTCCCCGGCACCGCAGATCACCTTCGTGCTGGTAGAAAGCCCGGTCTCCTCTGCTGCCTTTGCTGTCACATATGTCCTGGAATTCCATAGCTTTTATGCATATGGTGGCCAGATGTCCTCTTTCAGATCCAGACGTTTGAACAATTCTGTGCACCAATGATAATTCTTTACAGAAAGTCCCCAGTGCAGCCCCTGCATCTGTGTATTCTGTACCAATCTCTCCAGATAGCTGGTAGCTGATATAATCCTTGGGAGACATAACATAACGATCTGTCATAGGTTTCCTTCTGATGCTTTTTCAGCCAGTACAGACTGCTGATCATCATCCCTGCACTTGGGTGGTTCAAAAGCTCCTCTGTCATCAGATTCCCGGCAAAAGACGGATTTCCTTAAGATCTACGCTGCTTCTCTGATCAAGATGGATGATTGCATTACATGCCAGCTGTTTATTCTCATCCATGTGACCATTCCATGCATCTGTCCGGAAAGCAAATCCCAGCTATGTCCCGGCCCTGGACCCCGGCCTCCTGCAAAGCTATTTGAATGGACTTTTTAACAGCCTCCCACCATTCCAGCGGATCCTGTTCCGCATAAGAAATCTGCGGGATCTGTATCCCGTAACTGGCATTTCCAATCCCCGCTGTTTTTCCATTTTATCATGATCAATGTTTTTGTACTGGATGTTCCCAGATCAATACCCATGAAATAGTTCATAACTAATCTCCTATTTTTCTATTATTTCTATTTCAACACTATTGGTATCTACAACAAGCGTCCTGTAATTTTCAAGATCTATCTCTTACTTTTTATTAAAAGTAACCTTTCCTTCAAGAAATTCAAATACCTTAGTGCTCATCATCACTTCCCGTAATTCTTCCGGATCCAGCTTCGCTGCAGACTTGTATTCATCTACATCCGAAAAGCCTGCTGCCTCTGCCTGTGTCTTGATCTGCTCCTTAAGTTCTTCATCTGGCACCAAGATCTTCCGCAATCCCCTGCGATCGCCTGCATGGCAACCAGCTTTTTACTGTAATCAGCCCCCAGCTTTTGAAGATACAATTTCATAAGTATCCTCTGTCAGACTTGAATCATAATATTTCTTTCAAAATCAGCCAGAGACATCTTATACGTATCTGCATAATTCTGCAGCTGATCCTTTAAAGTGGAAGTATTCCGATTCACAAAAGGAGTGGGAAGCTCTTTAACAAAGGCACTGCTCCTCGAGCAGGTAATCTCCTATATCATTCTCGATCCCGCTGGTATCCCCTTCATTGGCCTCCACCGTTGGACTAACCGTAATCTGCCAGCTCCACATAGGAACCTGCATCAAACTGTGACAGATAAGTTGCCTTTGATTCTGAATCATCCTGCTGCTGTTCTTCCTGCCCTTCCTTTGCCTTCCCTGCTGCCGGAACCTGCACGGTTCCAAATAATGATACTGTCATAGCGCAAATGATACAAAACCGAACTTTTTTCTTCATTGCAATTCCTCCGATGTCTCAAAATCAAAAGTATTTTCCTGTCTGCTGCCGCATCCTTGCGGAGCATTGTTTTTATAATAGGAGCATCACGAAGTAATTTCCTATTGTTGAAACAAAGAGCAGGAGAAAAGACTTCTCCTGCTCTTTTAAGAAAATTATTTTACAATAATATCTCTGCCTTTAGTATCTGAATTCAGATATACGGCTACGATCAGGATGACACCAATAATAATATCTTTCCAGAGAGGATCTACTCCCATCA
>NZ_JAYFUY010000109.1:0-9063 GCF_059933065.1 Blautia sp. HA3515
TTGCTACGATTATGGGCGGCATACACCCATTGCTCTATCTGTTTGTAACAGCTTTAATTGCTCTCGTGGCATGGATTCCATATATGTATGTTATGGCAAAAGTGCCGAAAGCAGGCGTGGTTCTCATTATGAACTTATTTGTAGCAATCGCTTTCGTGGCTTTTGGGGAGCTTGCGAATCTGTTGCTTGGGAGCTTGATTGTTTGTTCTATTTTAGCGGAAATCATTCGGAAATGGGCCGGATATAAGAATTACAAAGGTATCGTGATGAGTTATATCCTGCTTTCGTTAAGCAATATCGGTTCTCCGTTGTATGTATGGGTATTCTCTGACTATGCCATTTCAGAGGCATCCGAAGAAATGTCTGCAAATTATGCTGAGATATTATCAACCTTGACTTCTCCGTGGTTTATGGTTCTTGTTATCGCCGCAACCGTAGTTATCTCAATAATTGTCGGAGTTATTGCAAAAAAGGTTTACAACAAGCAGTTTGCAAATGCTGGGATTATGTGAGTGGGTGATAGAATGAAGATTCATGCGTCGGGCGAGGACAATTTAGAGGCTGTGCTGATGCTGCAAAAAGAAAAAGGCATGGTTCGCTCTGTTGATTGAACCGACACATGGGCTTTTCAAAACCGAGTATCAGTCATGCAGTAAGCGTCCTGCGGGACGGTGGTTTTCTGAGGATGGACGAGGATGGATTTCTCCACCTGACCGACATAGGCCAAGAAGTGGCGAAAAAAATCTATGAACGCCATCAATTCTTTACAGAGCAGCTTATCGCTGCCGGTGTTGACCGTGAAACGGCGGAACAGGACGCCTGCCGGATGGAGCATGTCATCAGCCAGGAGTCCTTCGAGCATCCGAAAAATGCTTACAAAACAAAAGAATAATAAACTGCCCGCATAGCAAACGGGTGAACAGTAACGCGGCCGGGCACATCGAACCCGACCGCGTTACTCGTCTTTCTGGAAGGCTTCCGCCTGTTTGCAGAGCGCGATAAATTTTTCGATCTCTGCTTCGCTTTTCCCGGCAAAGAAGTCCACAACTGTTTTCGAGACTGTCTGATTTATCATTTCCGGGAAGATGGCGGCGTCCACGCTGATATTCAGTTCTTTGGCGACAAGGACCACCGTTTCAAATTTCGGATTACTCTGGCAGGTCTCCAAATCTATGATCGTGCGAGGGTTCATACCGAGGCGTTCAGCCAACTGCTTTTGCGTCAGATGCTGCCGCTTCCGTTCTGACCGCACCTTCCATGCAAATAGATCCAGCGGATTGTTCACTACACATCACCTCTACATCATTGTAGGGTGTGCTTCCGCTCATATAAATAACCATACAGCTCATGCAAAGTGAGCTGCAACTCATATTTCGGAGTAAAGGGGGATATGGATGAGAGCGCCAACACAAAGGAGGTCAAAATAAGGCGGGGTTTACCGTTTGTACGGCGGATGCCCATGCCACTACGAAAAATATTCCAATAACGCAGCAGCGAGCCATGCTCACGAAAGTGAGTTATGGCTCGCTTTTTATATACTGTGGCTCATATCTCACAAAACCCGTTTCTTTGAGCGCCTGGGCGTGGGCTGCCGCTCCCCACCCCGTTTCGTTCCGGCCTGTCAACCCGAACGAAACGAAAGGAGCCAATTATGAGCGGCAAAAAAATTTTTCAGATAGATCCCGAAAACTGGCCAAACCAGACCACTCGTGAACGAGTAGTGAGCGAAAGGGGAAGAAAAGAACTGCCTCCCGGCACGAAGGGAGGTGAGAACTTGAAACCTGACCGCCACTACGAGCACAAGCAGTACGCCTTTGACAGCTACTGCAAGAAGGTGCTGAAATGCGAGGCGTGCAACGGCTATCGCCAGATCAGCCGGCACCAGAAGCGTTTCACATCTTTGGAAGAACTGTCCGAGGCAGAAATGGCCCAGCTTGCGGTATATGACCGCTACCCGTGGGAATACACGACCTTCCCTGTGGGAGGGGCCGTGATCCTGATCGAGGACGACGGGCTGGCCGAGGCGCTTCTGGGGCTGTCCCAGGAGGACCTGGAAATCTTTATGATGCACTGGTTCCTGCGGATGACCGACGCACAGATCGCCAGGTACATAAACATGCCCCGCCGGACGGTCAATACCCGCAGGCATAAAGCCTATCGGCTGCTGACAGAGCTGATGGGAGGTGAAGCGGATGACTAAATCTGCGTGCACGCGGGCATCGCTGATCCCTTACCCGGTGATCGCCGCCGCTGTCGGAGGCGACCCCGAAGCGGTGAACCTGGTAGTCCGGCATTACTCCGGCTACATTGCCGCGCTGTCTACACGGACGAGCTATGGCCCTGACGGCTATCCCCGTCCCCAGGTGGACGAAGATCTGCGCGGTCGGCTGGAAGCAAAGCTGATTATTTCCATTCTGGATTTTGACCTGAGCTAATCCAGGGCCGGGCGCTGCGCGTTCCTCTTTCCACGCGGCGTCCCGTTATAGCTCCTTGACAAAGAAAGCCCGGTGGGAGGCCTCCGGCGCAGCATAAGGCAGACGGATACATTCTGTCCTGTATCGAGCCATACGGCCAGTGCGCCATGACCTCCCCTCCTGGGAGCGAGCGATACCCACCTGACCGCAAAGCGGACGCGGCACTCTGCGGGCGATGACATACAGACAGGTCAAAGATACTCGCGCATTGGACGCCCGCAAAGCATCGTGCGCCGCACCCATCAGCATGGGCCGGGGTGAAATTCCCGTGGAGCTGTGCCAGCAGCCATCCGTTTTCTGCCTCTTATTTTTCAACACCGTCCTCTGAAAGGGGACGCGCAAATTTTAAGGAGGTGTTCCTCACGGCCCGCCAAAGACTTGGGGGGGAACCCTGCGGCACACGATACGAACGATGCTGCGGAGTTATGACATCCACGCCAGCGGAGACCTGTTGTGTTCCCATCGTCAGGGGGCGTGGCAAATGTGACGAAAGCTGAGAAATATAAATAGGAAGCGTTTGCCGCTTTCTGTTCAAAACCAGATACCATGCGCTGGTGGTTTCGGCTGCCAGCGTATTCATGTGATTTTGAACAAACACGATGACAAACTTGACGGATTGGAGGAAATATGCTTTATGGAAAAACTTATTACGCGAAAAGAAGCAGCAGAAATTTTGGGTATCAGCATTGCAACGCTGGACGCGGCCCGTAACAATGGTCTTATTTCTTATGTGCAATATGTGCAGAATGGCTGTGTGTACTTTACCTCAGCGGGCCTTCAGGAGTATATCGCAAAATGCACCCACAGAGCAAAGCCAGCAGAAAAGAACGCAACTTATCGTAAACCTCGCAGAGCTGGAGTGTGAGCCGGTCCGTATCCTTGTCGAAATCATAATGGTCTGATAAAACATAGATACAGCGCTGGAGTATATTCTTAGGAGGTGGAGGAATTGGCAAATAGGAAAATAATGCTTCCTCAATATGGCACAGTTATGAAAAGAGGTGTCCTATATTATAGGACCAGAATCAAAGACGCGAATGGTAAGCTCGTAGCTATCTACGCAAAAACACCTGAAGAACTATACAACAAAGAAACGCTTGCGTTGGAACAGATTGAGAATGCCACTTTTCATCGGAAAACGCCCACAGTTGCAGAGTATTGTGAAAAGTGGCTGCTGATGCAGTCGGTTCATGTACGAGCTACTACTTTGACGGATTACACCTCAAAGGTTAGGCGGCATATTATAGCGGAATTGGGAGATAAACGGATGGGTGAGGTTAGCCTGGATGATATTCAGCTTGCCCTTGTTCCGGTTTCCAAAAAATCTGCATCGGTTTATAAATCTGTGGTAATCCTTTACAAATCTATCTTTCGCGCAGCGATGGAAAGCAGGATTATTGACCACAACCCAACGATTTATCTGACAACAAAAGGTGGCGGTGTTCCACAAGAGGATCGTCAGGCTTTGACAGATGAACAGGTGGAGCGCCTTTTGGATGCTATCCGAGATTTGCCGCCTTATGTCTTTGTCATGATTGGTTTATATGCAGGGCTGCGCCGGGAAGAAATTCTTGCTCTGCAATGGGATTCAGTATATCTGGATACGGATACTCCATATCTGACGGTAAGGCGGGCATGGCACACAGAACACAACAGACCGGTAATCTCAGACGAATTGAAAACCAAGGCTGCGGAGAGAAATATCCCTCTTCCTGTTTGCTTGGCTGAGTGTTTGAAAGCAGCAAAGGAAACATCGACTTCGGAGTATGTGGTTTCAAACCGGGACGGCGAACCGCTGTCCTACACGCAGTTTAAGCGACTTTGGCAGTATATTGTTACGAGGACGGTCAAGGAGCGGAGCTATTATCGGTATGAAGATGGAAAAAGAGTAAAGCATACTGTCACACCTGTCTTGGGAGAAAAGGCTGCTCATAACGGAAAAGTGGTTTACAGTCTGGACTTTGAAGTAACACCCCATCAGCTGCGGCATACTTACATTACCAATCTCATTCATGCATCGGTAGATCCCAAAACGGTTCAATACCTGGCAGGCCATGAAAGCAGCAAGATTACCATGGACATTTATGCAAAGGTTAAGTACAACAGACCAGATGAGCTGGTCAGATCAATGAGTTGCGCGTTTGCAAGCTGGGACGCAGCACAGTAATAATAAAATAGGAAGTAAAGCAGGAGCGAGGCAAGGATGTCTCGCTCTTTGTTTTACATCAGCCGTATCTTTGATTAAATCGAGGCTTTCTGATAAAAAGAGAGTGTAGATACGGAGACTACACATTATCAAGAAAGGACGATCAAAGATGGCAAAAAAGAAAACACAGATCCCGAAGTACGGGACCATTACATTGAAAGGAATCCAGTATTACAGAACCAGGATTACGGATGCAGATGGCAAAGAGTTGAGTTTGTATGCCGCAACTTGTGAAGAATTGTATGAGAAGCAGTTAGAGGCCCGGAAGCAGGTGGAAGAAATTATCTTTCACCGGCAACACCCGACAGTAGCCGAGTATGGAGAGAAGTGGCTGCTGATGCAGTCGGCAAAGGTGTCTGCGTCTACACTCAGAGGTTATACGAGGGATATGACAAACTATATCATAAAACCTCTGGGAGAGATGTATATGGAAGAAGTGACCGCTGACGATATTCGGCTGGCGCTTGTTCCATTGTCAAAGAAATCGGAAGGCTTATACAATAAGGTCAATATGCTACTCAAGTGCATTTTTTATGCGGCAGAGAGAAACCAAATTCTTGAACACAATCCCTGTGTGGGAATATCGGGCAAGGGCGGAAAACCATCAAAAAAGAGAGAGGCATTGACAGATCAGCAGGTAGCCGTGCTTCTGGATACAGTTAAGGGGCTTCCTCCATATTTGTTTATTATGCTCGGTTTATATTCCGGTCTGCGTCGGGAAGAAATTCTTGCACTGCAATGGGATTGTGTATTTCTGGACGAGGATACACCTTATCTATCGGTGAGGCGGGCATGGCGTACAGAGCATAACAGACCCGTGATTTCTACGGTGCTAAAGACTCCGGCGGCAAAAAGGGATATTCCGATACCGAAGTGTTTGGTGGATTGTCTGAGAGAAACGAAAGAAAATTCCATATCAGATTATGTGATTGCTGACAGTAAAGGGGAGCCGCTGGCTGCTTCGCAGTTTCAAAGAGTATGGCAGTATGTCGTTGTCCGCTCCACTAAGCCCCGGAACTATTATAAGTATGTGAATGGGCAGAGCATCAAATACGCGGTTACCCCAACGCTGGGCATGACCCAGAAAAATCAACCCAAAATCAGATATACGCTGGACTTTGATGTAACCCCGCATCAGCTACGGCACACTTACATTACCAATCTTCTCTATGCTGGTGTTGATCCAAAGACCGTCCAATACCTTGCCGGACACGAAAACAGCAAAACAACTATGGACATCTATGCAAAAGTAAAGTACAATAAACCAGAGGAGCTGTTTGGGGTAGTAAATGGTGCGTTTCATCAGGCTATTGCTGAATGAAAAAAGGCCGTTTTTTATGGTCCGCACACCGGATAACTGAGAGGCAGAAAGCCGGAAAAGCCCGGAGTATCAAGGGAAAACAGCTCAAAAACTCGCGCAGTACGGTCTCAAAGCAGCTCGTCGCGCTCCGCAGTTCAGCAAGAGATAATTATTTGTTATCCAATATTGTATTATTTATCCCGGAAGTATCGTTGCTTCCGGGATTTTTCTAAAATCATCTATAAGGTTTAAAAATCTTAAAATCTGAAATCAAAATCAAATTTAATCCCAATTCAAATTAAATTCCAATTTATATCGTGTATGGGCAAAAGGTATCTGCAACATTGAAAAAAGTGAAGATGAGGATGCATTTATTGCTGTGTTTTGGCAAAAAGTATCTGCAACATTGAAAAAAGTGAAGATGAGGATGCATTTATTGCTGTGTTTTGGCAAAAAGTATCTGCAACATTGAAAAAAGTGAAGATGAGGATGCATTTATTGCTGTGTTTTGGCAAAAAGTATCTGCAACATTGGAAAAAGTGAAGTTGAGGATACATTTTTTTGACGGAATGTATCTGCAACATTGGAAAAAGTGAAATTGAGGATACATTTGCAGGGTGAGATGTATCTGCATTATTACGGAGAGCGATGTTGAGGATGTATTTGTATGTGTTCGGTGAGACGAAAAGTATCTGCAAATAATCTTAGAATCATAATACAGATACATTGGTGATGAAAAAAGTATCTGCGATAGGTTCTGAAATCATAATGCAGATATATTGGTGATGAAAAAAGTATCTGCGATAGGTTCTGGAATCATAATGCAGATACAATGTCGATAAAAAAACATCTGCAAAATCAGAAAATAGGGGGATGAAGATCCAATTAATAATTGGAGTTAAGTCAGAGAATCGAAACATGCTTAAAATGTTGAAAGGAGCCAATCATTATGAGCAAATTTAAAGAAGCATTATTGAAGGAACAAAGAAGATTAGAAGATCTTATAGCCAAGGCAGAGATGGAGAATGAACATTTACCCGAAGGATATCTTAGAATATCCAGGTGCAAAAACAGGTGTCGTTACTATCATTGCATCGAAGATAGAAATGGTAGTTACATCCCTAAAAGTAATATTGAATTAAGTAAACAGCTTGCACAGAAATCAGTATAAATAAATCTGTTATTGATAAATCAAAAGAGCAACTTACGCGAAATAAATAAAATGTTGGAATCGGATGTGGATGCGACCATGAAAGAATTGTTTGATTCTTTACATCCGGATCGAAAAAAATTAATATCTCCGTTGGAGGCTGATTGGGAGTACAAACTTCAACAATGGTATAATATGCCATACAAGGGAAAAGAATTTCAAGAGGGAACACCAGTGATACTGACTGAAAGAGGAGAGCGAGTAAGATCAAAGTCGGAAAAAATATTGGCAGATTATTTTCACAGAAAACAAATCTTATATAAGTATGAAAAGCCTATATATCTAACTGGATATGGGATCGTATATCCGGATTTTACATTTTTATCTTCGAAAACAGGGGAGGAACTGTATTGGGAACATGAGGGGATGATGGATAAACAAGAATACGCAAGAAGTGCAGTACGAAAAATTGAATCTTATCAGAAAAATGGAATTTATCCAGGAGAACGTTTAATACTTACGTTTGAAACAGAGCAAATCATATTAAATCAGAACGTGTTTGAAAGGCTAGCGGAAAGATATTTGTAAAAAATGAATGTAGTGCATTGTACGGGCAGGGTTCCATGCAACAAAGAGCGAGAAAGTTAATGCCCCTCTTATTGACGAGTTGCCAATGGCACTGGAATGTAAGCTCAAGAGCTTAGACAATGTGCTTTCTTATAGGCAAGATCGTGAATGTAAATGCTGATGAGAGTATTCTGACAGATGGAAAGATTGACCCAAAGAAACTGAAATCCATCAGTTTCAATCCGGTAAATAATACTTACATCGGCCTGGATAATGTTGTGGGCAAGGCTTTTGGTGATGGGCTGAAATTGAAATAATGATCAGAGGGACAAGAGCCCGTTTTGCCTTATATGTCTTATGATTTTGAAAAATCAGGTATGGTTTTTTTAACTTTCAAATAAATTTGAAAATCTATCATTACTCAGCCTGCCTCTATTGAGGAAATTTACAAAGTTACCCCATCCAAAGCAAACTGGCGAAATTCACGAACTGCTGGAGAAAGATAAGAACGGTCGTTACTGATTAGATAAAAGTTGCGTTCCCATGCCGGGTTGGCAATCTGCAGGATCTTTACGTCAAGACGCAGCAGCATTTCCATGTAGGGTACAACTGCGATACCGAAATCTTGTGCAACAAGTCCGGCGATTACGCTGTCTTCTTCTGTTTCATAGGCAATCAGTGGTTCTTTGTCAATCTGCCGAAACAATCCATCGATTACATAAGCGAAACAGGACCCCTGGCCTGATTCATGGCGGCTTTATAATTTTGAAGAGAATCATGTACAGCTGTATCCTGGTGCAAAAGTGGGCTGCTCGACTTGAAACTGACGGTGTGGTCTTGCATTGGCAGACGGTACACAAGGTACACTTCGTGGATTTGATAATATTGTACTTGCTATGGGCTCAAGAGCAAACAGTGGCATAGAAGAAACTGCTGAAAAGACTGTAAAACAGGTAATTGTGATTGGCGAAGCCTTCAGATCTCCTGGAAATGCTGTCATGGCTGTCAATGATGCTTTTGCGGCAGCTATGCAGATTTAGGACAATAAGCTGGAATCCCTGGCAATTCAATTGCCGAGATGAAATCACAGGATTGTACTTTATTAAAAGCATGCACGGAATGGATTGACAGAATCGGAATATTCATATATCCTGAGTGTGTTAAATGAATAACAATCATTAAAGTATGTACGCGGAAAACAGAGGGATAGAATAAGAAAGAAAGAGGTACAAAAATGAAAGATTTTGCACAGTGGGATGGGTTCAGCGGAAGTCGCTGGAAAGAGAAAGATGAATGTTCGTGATTTTATCCGTCACAATTATACCCCGTATAATGGAGATGATACCTTTTTCTGGAAGGACCTACA
>NZ_JAYFUY010000110.1:0-4818 GCF_059933065.1 Blautia sp. HA3515
GATTTCCCTGGTAGGTATCATTTCTCCAGGCATTATACTTTGTGGCATTGCCGTTGTCCTCTGTCATGGCAGCTGCCTGGATCAGTGTGACAGACGGCTTCTGGTTTACACTTACATTTTCGTAATTTCCGGTTCCCTCATAAAGGGAAAAAATATCATTTCCGGTTCCATCAACCGTGGATTTGTTTTCACACAACAGTCCTCCTGACAGGACAAAGCTGCCTGCATTTCCTACCTGGGGATTCTGTGCAAGGCCGCCGCCCTTCTCCGCCTGATTACCGGTGACGGAGCCGCCTGCCATCTTAATGGTTCCCTTGGTCTGATAAATAGCGCCGCCATACACTGCCTGGTTTCCGGTAATCTTGGTGCCATCTAAAATATGCAGCTGGCCTTCATTATAAATGGCACCACCATTGACTGTAGCCTGGTTGTCGGAAATCTGAGTATTACTCATCCAAACACTGGCAGCACCTCCTATATAAAATCCGCCGCCGTATCTTGCCTGATTTCCGGTGATCTCTCCGCCTTCCAAAACGCATTTTCCACTGGTCAGGTAAATAGTTCCATAGTCGCCTACAACATTGTCTGCGATCCTTCCTCCGCTGACTCCTGCACAGTACCGCCTGTACTGTAAATAATACCGCTTCCGGAATTGTATATAACTTTTGCTGCATTGTTGCAGATGGTTCCGCCTCTCATTTCAAAAAGACTGCTTCCTGTCCCTACAAAAACCGCAGCTCCAAAGGCAGCAACACATTCATTGATAGAAGCTGTTTTATCCAGGATAAAAGTACCGCCGTTGACAGCTACGCCTGCACCGCCACGATCGTTTTGTCTTGTAGGTGCTGAGCACATGCTGATCTGTCCGCTCTCCATAGTCACACAGCCGCCGGACAATACCAGAATACCACCGCCAATTTTGTCTGTGCTTCCTGAAATGGTTCCTGTATCCTCTCCCGGATCCAGTCCTTCTGTTTGCTCATCCAGGATCCTAAGATCACCGGAACAGGTGATGGCAGTATCGGTGCCCTGCAGCTTATGCCCGTTCAGATTCAGCACTGCACTTACGCCGCCTGGAACCTGAATGCTTTCATTAATATCCTTGATCAGGCAAATCTCAGGTGCCGCAGCCTGGTACTTTCCTTCCTTTACAGCATTTACCGCCTGCTGAAGGGAGATATATGCATCATAAGTACCAGCTTCATTCTTTATCTTTGCCACAGGCACCTTTGAATCATACTGAAGGGTAAGATAACATGGCGTTGTTATCGGATCATAATTAATAGGATCTGTTATGGATGTCTTCTTTGTTTCATTGTACCAACAGATGCCATCTTTATCCTCATCAGCCCCAAACATATCAGCTGCTGCAAACAGCTGGACTTTAGAATTCTTATAGGATTTATCATAATTTCCGCAAACATCCCTGCCGTAACCAGCCTGGTTCCCATACAGCTTGGCTGTGCTTCCGGCCTCTTCTGGCATCTTTAGTGTAAACCCTCCCATCACTAGGGAGACCCATACACCGCCACCATAGGTTGCCTTGTTATTACAGATCTGACCTCCGTCCATGGTAGCAACTGTGTTTTCAGAACATCCAACACCGCCGCCGTTCAATGCCTGGTTATTGATAATCTGTACATCTCCAGTGATCTTTGCAGTTCGTGTAGACCAGAGTCTGGAGCCTTCCAGGTAGACACCTCCGCCTAAATTGGAGGCCTTATTGTCTGCGATCACACCACCAGACAGGATCATCTGTGACAGCTGGGTACCAATACCTCCACCACTGCTGGCTGTATTGCCCAGGATCCTGGCTTTATTCTCCAGATAAACCTTGGTTACCCCACCGCTCAAATAAATGCCTCCGCCACTGCCAGTGACTTTGTTATTCCTTACAACCACATCCGCAAAATGAATTTCAGAAGCGTTACTGTGAACTCTGATCCCACCGCCGTTGGAGGCGCTGTTATTTTCCACCAGTCCATTTACAGTAAGCGTTCCTACAGTACCGATCCACAAGCCTCCGCCAGCACTTGCCTTGTTATCATGGATCCATACCTCCTTCCCGATCACAGCCTGACCACCGGCTTCTGTACTAACACCCATGCCGCCACCATTGTAGGACCCATTAGAATAGAATTCTCCTTTTTGGATTTCCAGCTTTTTGGTGCTGATAAAACTTGCACCTCCATAGTAGCTGTAGATGCCATATGGTCTTGTACTGTTATGATGGACCTGGCAGTCCTTTACCAGCAGCTCTCCTGCGCTTAAGGACAGACCGCCACCGTTTTTTGCCTGGTTATGATGGGCATCAATATTCTCTACTGTTAATTCTGTTACCCGGACAGCATAGATCCCGCCTCCGGACCCGACTCCTTTATTATAGGAAACCTCCAGAGCTGGTCCGATCACAACCGTTTTGCAATTTTGTATATAAACACCGGCTCCATCGGTAGCCGCTGTATTATGATGGATCTTTCCTCCGGAAATCCGGATCTGGGCGGCTGTATTTGATCCTTGGGTAAAGTCAGCGCTTACGCCACCGCCGTGGCCACCTGCTGTATTCTCACAGATCTCACCGCCTGATATCCGGATCTGGTTGGCAAGGTTAAAGGGCCTTCCCATATACACTCCGCCGCCATCCTTTTCAGACTGATTATTCCAGATCTTTCCATCAGTCATAATAAAGGAAGATGGGGTGTTGGAACGGATACTGTACAATGCTATACCGCCGCCATAAACAGCCTGGTTTCCTGTGATCTCTCCACCGCTGATGGTAACGGAAGCATCCTGATCTGCATAAATGCCGCCGCCATAATTTACGCCGGAAAAGCCTGTGATCACGCCGCCCTTTAAGGTAAAGGCTCCTCCTTCCCTTACAAAGACACCTCTGTTGCCGGCAACACCTTCTGCCGGCTGGATCCTGCCGCCCTGGTCCGGATTGGTATGGATGTTCGCCGTGGTACTGTCCACTTCCAGCTTTCCTCTTATATCCAGTACATTTTCCTGTGAAGAGTATAATGTATATCCGTTCAGGTCCAGGATCACATTCTTGTCCTTTCCGATCTGGACACTTTCATCACAATCCTTAAGAAGATAAATCCTTTGTCCATCTGCTGCTGCTTGAACAGCCTCCTGAACAGATGGGAAATTCTGCTCCTGGCCGCTTTCATCCAGGATCTGGGCTGCATCACTTGAAATCAGCTCCTCCTTGTACCATGCATAAAGATTGCAAGGCTGTTCCAGGCTGGCAACTCCGATCTCTTCTTTATATACCTGATCGTTTTCACAATCATACCAGCAATTATAAGCTTCCGGCTTCATAGAGGAAGCAGACAACAGGGTAAGATTCACCCCCTTCACTGCATACACATCACTTTTTCCAAAGGACCATTGGTTGCCATATATGGTCCCACCAGTTACCGAGACAATGCTTCTGTCCTCTGCGCGGATACCGCCGCCGATACCGCTTGTAGTATTGTCTGTGATGGCTCCTCCTGTTACATATAAGCTGGCCCATGAGGCACCAATTCCGCCACCGCCCCAGCTTGAACTGGCATTGGAGGTTGTATTGCCGGATATTTCGCCGCCGGAGATATGACAGACTGCATGATCCCGTATACGGATACCTCCGCCGCAAGCGGCTGTATTCCCGGTGATCTTTCCTCCTTCAATATTGATGTTGGCACTGCCCCAGGCATAGATACCGCCTCCATGGTCAGCACTATTCCCGGTGATCTCTCCTCCGATCATCCGAAATGATCCTTGCCAAACAGAGATGGCAGAAGCTTTGTTCTTCGTAATCCTGCCTCCATGCATCACAAAGGAGCTGTCCTTGTACTTTACATAAATGCCACCGCCGCTGGCACTTGGGCCAATGGTGCCGCCATTCATGATCAGACTGCCGTTTTCCAGATAAAAGCAGCCGCCTCTGCCATCCGTAGCTGGTGTTCCACCGGTAATCCATCCTGTCTGGTCTTCACTGCTGTCCTCCAGGGTCATTTCTCCCTTTACTGTAAACACAGGAGTATTCGTCTTCCCGCTTCCCTGAATGGTATTTCCGTTCAGGTCAAAGCAGATACTGGTTCCCTTAGGAATCTGTACAGACTCCTGAACATCTTTTAAAAGGGTGATCCTGTGAAGCTGTCCATCTCCTGCCGCCTCTGTAACTGCATCTACAGCAGCCTGAACCGTTGCATACTCCTGGGAATCATCCAGACGGGCTACTGTCTTTACTTCCGGATCAGAATAAAGGAAGGTATACTGATAAATCTTTGTCCGATTAGTTGTATCCAGCTGAAGGCCTGTTGTATTCTTTGTACCGTCAGCCTCATCGTACCAGGCGATTCCAGGCGTACCAATGGCAGAAGTCATCTGATCGGCTGAGGGCAGGCTGACCACAGGGGTATAATAAACAGGATTGCTGCCATTATTCACAGTCAGGGTGGCTGCCACATATAGATCCGGGTCCGCCAGGAACAGTACCGGTACCTGGTGCCTGATTATCAGAAATCACCGCTTCCTTCTCGATTATAAGCTCCGGATTTAAAGCATTGGATGTCCATACATAAACACCGCCGCCAAGTCGATTTGCCTGATTCTCACTGATCACACCGCCACTGATCTTGGACAGTACCTCCTACCAGGCTGACTGCGCCTCCATGGACAGCACGATTATTATGGATCTGTACGTCTCCTGTAATGGTCAGATTTCTGCCATTTTCAAGAAGATATGCACATCCTCCTGTACTGGATGCCTGGTTGTTGGTGATCTCTCCACCGGAAGAGAATACCGCTGCCACATAAAGCACCTCCACC
>NZ_JAYFUY010000111.1:0-10760 GCF_059933065.1 Blautia sp. HA3515
TTTATGTATCTTTGGCTTCCGTTAATCTTTGATGTATTGATTATGTTTGTACTTTCAAAAATGAATGTAGAAGATGCAAATAAAAAGCTGAAAGCAGAAAAAAAATTGCTACAGATGAAGTAACAGATGCATCGGACATAAATTAGAATTGACAGGAGAAAGCGTTGTCTGATCGTTGTTCGATGAGACAGTGCTTTTTCTATATATAAAGTGATAGAACTGTATTTTGAAAATAAAAAAGGACCACTTCATTTTTGTGAAATGGCCTTAAGAAAATATACAGTTTTCACAAAATAGTCCTTTTAGTATTTATACATGGTAAGGATGTTCAAAATATTCAGTGTAGAATACTAAAAGGTCATTCAGATATTTTTTTAGGTTGCTCATTTGCAATTCCTCCTTTCCTTATTTACAAGCTGATTATAAGATAGGTGTAAAAGAATTGCTTGCCAAATCGAAAGAAGATATAGACAAATGTTGCAAAGGGGAGTATTTCATGCAGTTAAAATATGTTGACACAAAAGAGGAGATTATAGCAATAAATAGGAAGTCAAAACATATTGAACCACATCTTCATAATGCACTGGAGATCGTTTGTGTAACAAGTGGATCATTAGAACTTGGTGTCGGACAGGAACTATACCATATGGAAAAAGGAGATATAGGCTTTGTATTTCCAGATGTTATTCATCACTATCAGGTACTGACACCCGGTGTAAATAAAGCGACTTATCTGATTGCATCGCCATTTACGATAGCCAAATTTGCAGATATTATGCAATCCATGGCTCCTGAATACCCAATCATCAAAGCGGAAAAGGTTGAACCGGAGGTATATAGGGTTATAAATGCAATTTTAGAGACAGAACAGTCGGATATTACTGTTGCACAGGCATATCTTCAAATTGTGTTGGTACGCTGCATAGGAAAATTAAATTTGGTAGAAAAGAGTAATGTGGGGAGCAACGATCTTATTTACCAGACAGTTTCCTATATATCAGCAAATTTTAAGAAGAAATTTTCGCTGGAAGAGATGGCAAAAGATCTGGGGGTGAGCAAATATGTTTTATCCAGAATACTCTTTTCCAAAACATTCCATAGAAACTTTAATCAATATCTTAACGATGCAAGGCTGAACTATGCATGCCAGCGTTTGGAAAATACGAGTGATTCTATTACAAACATTTGTCTGGATAGTGGATTTGAAAGTCAGAGAACATTTAACCGAGTATTTAAAGAAAGATATAAAATATCACCGAGTGATTATCGGAGTACTTGTGTGAAAGAGATGTTGTCATAAAAGGTTCTGTTGATAGAAATATTTACTTCGATTTCACAGTACTATGTATTTGATTTTTTGTGTGGATGATATAATATGAAAATATTTGTAGAAAATAGCACTTTATTTTATTATGAAAAGAGCAAGGTGTATTCTAAAAGAAGCAAAGAAAGGCAGGGCGCATATGAACATGAGAAAATCCATAATCGATTTTAATGAAAAAAAAGGATTCATCTGTGATATGGATGGTGTGATCTATCATGGCAATCAGATATTGCCAGGTGTTCCAGAATTCATCCAGTGGTTGCATGATGAAAGGAAAGAATATTTATTTTTGACAAATAATAGTGGATATACACCACGGGAATTAAATCAGAAACTGGCAAGGATGGGACTTGATGTGCCAGAAGAACATTTTTATACCAGCGCATTGGCAACAGCCGCTTTTTTAAAGGAACAGGCGGCAGGCTGTTCAGCATTTGTGATAGGAGAAGCCGGGGCTCTTAAATGCACTTTATGACGTTGGGATTACAATGAATGATGTAAATCCGGATTATGTTGTTGTGGGAGAGGGACGTTCCTATTCATTGGATACTTTAACGAAAGCAACAAATTTAGTTCTGAAAGGTGCAAAGCTGATCGGAGCAAACTCAGATGTTTCCGGACCGATTGAGAACGGCATTGCTCCTGCTTGTCGTGCATTGATTGCACCTATAGAAATGGCAACAGGTACACAGGCATATTTCTGTGGGAAACCGAATCCACTGATGATGAGAACAGGATTGAATATGCTTGGATGTCATTCAGCAGAAGCTGTAATGGTTGGGGATCGTATGGATACAGATGTGATTTCAGGAATGGAAAGTGGTATGTCTACTGTATTGGTTCTCTCTGGATGTTCAACGAAGGATACACTCAAAACTTATGCTTATCTTCCGACAATGGTATTGAATGGAGTGGGAGATATCGCCAGTATGGCAAAAGCAAAAGAGGAATAGTGTGATTAGGCAAATACCAAGAGGTAAAGTATATGATGAAGCTTGATAATTTTGTAGGAATGATGACAGGACATTTTGATAATAAGGATTAATTTAATAAGATGTAGGCAGAAGGGAAAACATATCCATATGCGGAACATGTAAATACAATCTGTAATGACAAAATAAACCTAAATTATTCACGGCAATGCCGTGAAAGTGGCTGAAAGCCACATAGTTGTATGGCAGAAAAATAAACCACCTGCTCGGCAGGTGGAGGGAGTAGCTTTAGCTTCAAGTAAAAAACCTCCTGTGATAATATAAAAGTGGGTCCGCAAAACTCACATAATATTATCAAGGAGGTATCCAAAATGGATAAGAACAGTTTAAGCCATACAACATGGGAATGCAAGTATCATTTAGTTTTTGCACCAAAATATTGTAGACAGGTAATATATGGACAAATAAAAGCAGATGTAGCAGAAATATTAAGTATGTTATGCAAAAGAAAAGGAATTGAAATAATAGAAGCAGAGTGCTGTAAAGATCACGTTCATATGTTAGTAAGAATACCACCTAAATATAGCGTATCAGAAATAATGGGGTATTTAAAAGGAAAGTCATCGCTCATGATATTTGAGAAACATGCAAATCTGAAATACAAGTATGGGAATCGCCATTTCTGGTGTCGAGGATACTATGTAGATACGGTAGGGAAAAATGCAAAGAAGATACAAGAATATATTCAGAATCAATTAAAAAATGATTTAGAATATGATCAGTTAACGTTAAATGAATACATAGACCCGTTTACGGGTGAGCCGGTAAAAAAAGGCAGAAAAAAATAAGCCTAAAAGGCTAAGCCGGTGGTTATGATTACCAACCCCGTCTGACAGATGCCATAATCGTAACTTCTGGAATTACTTTCTTATGAGCACCCGTGTAAGCAGCCGGGTGTTTCGATGGGGAGTATAAATAATTAAATGAAGGGGGAATAAACGGCATAGTTTGATGGAACGTGAAATGACGTAAATACACAGAAAATCGGGTGTTGAATTTTGCTGGGATTCATATCATATTTTGGACATGAAAGTGGAATAAGAGGGTAAAAGAAAACGAAGTCATATGAATAACAAAGAGAAATTTTTATCATATGATATGGCGCTTATTATGAAAAAATGGTACACTATAAAAAGCATTGGGAAAGGGGCGATGTTGTATATGCCAGAGATATCATTATTTTATGGGATTCGGGTAACTGATGTATTATAATGACCATATGCCGCCACATTTTCATGCGAGTACAATGGACATAAAGCATTAGTCGATATCAACAATATACAGGTAATAAAGGGGGCATTGCCCAATAAGCAATTACGATTGATACTGGCATGGTGTACGATTCACCAGGACGAATTGATGCAGAACTGGGAACTGTCAAAGGATATGAAGCCGTTGAACAGAATTAATCCGCTTATATAATATGTGGAGGTGAATGTTTATGAATGAGTATTTTCCTACAGTTGTGCAGGTGATTCCTTTGGATAATTTTCATGTACAGGTTTTCTTTGATGATGGAAAAATAGTTGATTATGATGCTGCAAATGATTTAAAGGCTGAGATTATGGCACCAATGAGGGATATTGAGAACTTCAAAAATGCTTGTACGGTAATGAATGGAACGCTTGCCTGGGATATTTCTGGTAAATGGGACGAAGCTGATTGCGTAGATATTGATCCATTTACATTGTATGAACTTGAGGGAATTAATAGTATGATAGCGTGAAATGCTGTCAGCCAGAAAAACTATTGAAAGACGATTACGTGACATGGAGAGAAGGAACATGAGTGATGAGTAAGGAATCCAATTTCTTAATTTACTGCATGGAACGGTACCGCCATTTTAAGGGACTTTCTGGCGATGATGTGGCAAAAACTTTTGAAAAATATGGTATTTATGAGTATATCACAAAGTATTTTAATTGCTGCATACAATGGGAGACCATTGCATTGTACAGGATGTCAAAGCTTAAGTATGCTGATAGAAGGGAGAAACAGAATAAAAGAAATATCCCGCAAACCCTTATAAATCCAAAGAGAAACACCCGGTGGGGGTGCCACCCGGGGGTTTCGAGGGGGAGTATAAATAATTAAATAAGGGGTTATGTAAAAAAAATTTTTGAAGGGTAAATTCTTTTTACAGATTAGATTATAATATAAAATGGAAAAAAAATCAATATCATTTTGACGAATATTCCGTCTGCTTTTGGAGATAATGAACAATGCAATGAAATTAATCTGCAACAGGAGGAAAGATTAAATGGCAAAGAATTATGAAAACGAAAGCAGAAACAGCAGAAGTTCTATAGGAAATGTAAATGGATCCAACCGAAATTCCAATAAAAACGCAATGGATACAAAGAACTGCAGAAATGCAAATACTTCTGATAAGAGTAAAAATAAAACAGAAGATGAATATGACCGGGAAGAAGACCGGTACTAAAACGGATTTTCTGATTTGGGATGCTGCCTGTGCAGCGTCCCTTTTTATATGATAAAGCAGAAACATGTGCACATTCTTTTTACATCCTGTATGCATATCATATAATAAAAAGGAGTTTCTTATGTTTCCCTTTGAAACAATGTCAGCAAAAATGCTGGATGATTATGTTGGACGCAAAGACGCATTGATCATAGATTTACGGGGACAAGAAGAATATGAAAAAAGTCATGTAAAGGGTGCATTAAATGTGCCTTATGAAAGATATATGGAAACAGGAAGCCTTTCCATGGAACTTTCAAAAGGAAAAATCCTTGTGTTTTACTGTGACCGTGGAGGTGCAAGCCTGAAGGTGGCAAAGGAACTGGCTGTAAAGGGCTACAGAACCAAGATCTGTGATTGGAGGATTCCCTGCATATCGGGGAAGAAACCTTGTAATTTCAGGCTAACCGTGATAATGTAAAAGAAAATACCGTAACTGTTCGGTACCCATACAGTTACACGATATCTTAAAAGATACTTATTAGTACAGTGAAAATTAAGGCAAGTCAATATGGTGGTTACTTAATATTTACTGTACTAGTTTAAAATATTTTTAATGAGGAGAATTTTTTATGAAATACATGTTTGCATCCGATATCCATGGTTCCGCATATTATTGCAGGAAAATGCTGGAAGCATACGAGAAAGAAGAAGCAGAGCGCCTGGTGCTGCTGGGCGATCTGCTTTATCATGGACCACGTAATGATCTTCCAAAGGAATATGCACCCAAGCAGGTAATTCCCATGCTGAATGAAATGAAAAACCAGATTTATGCAGTCAGAGGCAATTGTGAAGCTGAAGTTGATCAAATGGTACTGGAGTTCCCGGTTCTGGCAGACTATTGCATTTTAGCCATTGATGATCTGACCTTTTTTGCAACCCATGGGCACGTATATAATCAGGATCATCTTCCGCCACTGATGGCAGGCGATATTCTGATCCATGGTCATACACATGTACTGAAAGCAGAAAAAAGAGACGGATATATTCTATTGAATCCAGGTTCTGTTTCCATTCCAAAAGAAGGAAATCCGCCTACGTATGCGATATATGAGGACGGGATCTTTTCTATCCTGGGATTTTGAGGGAAATACAGTGAAAAGCCTGAAGCTTTCATAATCATCAGAAGAAAGGAATTTATCCATGGAAAAATTTGAATTGATCGCACCCTGCCATTTTGGATTAGAAGCAGTATTAAAAAGAGAAATCCTGGATCTTGGATATGAGATCAGCAAGGTGGAGGATGGAAAGGTTACTTTCCTGACCGATGCACAAGGCATCGCAGATGCCAATATTTTTTTGCGTACAACAGAAAGAATCCTCCTGAAGACAGGAGAAGTAAAAGCAGTTACCTTTGATGAACTTTTTGAGAAAACAAAAGCTATTCCCTGGGAAAAGTATATCCCAAAGGATGGGCGTTTCTGGGTGGCAAAAGCCAATTCTATTAAAAGCAAGCTTTTTAGTCCTTCGGATATTCAGTCCATTATGAAAAAAGCCATTGTAGAGCGTCTGAAGGAAGTATATCATATTTCCTGGTTCCCGGAAGACGGACCGGAATTTCCTATCAGGGTTTCTTTCATGAAGGATATTGCCACTATTGGAATTGATACATCCGGTATTTCCCTTCATAAACGGGGATATCGCCAGATGACGGTGAAAGCACCGATCACAGAGACACTGGCCAGTGCACTGATCCTTCTTACTCCCTGGAATAAGGACAGGATCCTGGTTGATCCATTTTGCGGCAGCGGTACATTTCCTATCGAGGCAGCGATGATCGCTGCAGATATAGCTCCAGGTATGAACCGGTCTTTTCTTGCAGAGCAGTGGAGGCATCTGGTGCCAAGAGGCTGCTGGTATCAGGCAAAGGAAGAAGCTATGGATCGGGTAAAAATGAATATAGAAACAGATATCCAGGGTTATGATATTGATCCGGAAGCCTTGAAAGCAGCCAGATCCAATGCAAAAATGGCGAAGGTTGACAAGCTGATCCATCTTCAGCAAAGACCTGTGTCACAGCTGCGTCATTCCAAGCCATACGGCTTTATTATTACAAATCCTCCTTATGGAGAAAGACTGGAGGAACGAGAAGCACTTCCGGCTATTTACAAAGATCTGGGAGAAAGCTTCCGCAATCTGGATAAGTGGTCCATGTATATGATCACTTCCTACGACAGGGCAGAAAACGATATAGGGCGGAAGGCAGATAAGAACAGAAAGATATATAATGGTATGCTTAAGACCTATTTTTATCAGTTCCTTGGGCCTAAGCCGCCAAGAAAAACAGAAAAGAAGGAGTCCCTATGAAAAAGATAATTTTTGCAACAGGTAATGCGGAAAAAATGAAGGAGATCCGGGAGATCCTTTCGGATGTGGACACAGAGATCCTTTCCATGAAGGAAGCAGGGATTTTTGCTGATATTGTAGAGGACGGAAAGACCTTTGAGGAAAATGCTGTCATTAAGGCAAAAGCCGTGTGTGCGTTATGCGGTGAGACGGTTCTGGCAGATGATTCAGGACTGGAGATTGATTATCTGAATAAAGAACCGGGAGTGTATTCTGCCAGATATATGGGAGAGGACACGGATTATCATATTAAGAATCACAGTCTGATCCAAAGACTGGAAGGAGTTCCTGATGAGCAGAGAACTGCAAGATTTGTATGTGCCATTGCAATGGCCTCTCCTGATGGCACCGTAAAAACAGTGCAGGGTACCATGGAAGGAAGGATTGGCTATGAGGAAAAAGGAGAAAACGGATTTGGATATGATCCCATCTTTTTCCTTCCGGAATATGGATGTACTTCTGCGGAACTTTCCATGGAAGAGAAAAACAAAATCAGTCACAGAGGAAAGGCTTTAAGAGCGATTAAGGACGAATTGAAATGAAAGTACTGATTGTCAGCGACACACATGGAAAGGATGAAAATCTGGAAGAAACAGTCCTGAGAGAAGCGCCTTTTGATTATTTTATCCATTGTGGGGACGTGGAAGGAAGAGAAATTTTCATGGAGGCTTTGGTAGAATGCCCTTGTACTATTGTTTCCGGTAATAATGATTTTTTCTCAAACCTTCCAAGAGAAGTGATAATCCAGCTGGAAGGGCACAGGATCCTGGTGACTCACGGACATTATTACGGGGTCAGTATGGGGCTCTATGGGATTTTAGATGAAGGAAAAGCCAGAGAATGTCAGATAGTATTGTTTGGTCATACTCACAGGCCTGTAGAGGAGATAGAAGAGGGGATTCTTCTGCTGAATCCGGGAAGCCTGTCCTATCCCCGCCAGGAAGGACGAAGGCCAAGTTATGCAGTAATAGAACTGCAGCCGGGGAAGGCACCGGTGGCAGAGATCAGATATCTTTAAACAAGCAGAAAATAGGAGGCAGTAATAAGTGGAAAAGCAGATCGCAGTATTGATCGATGGTGATAATATTTCTGCAAAGTATGCAGAATATATTAAACAGGAGGCAATGGAGTATGGAAATGTGCGGATTTTCAGACTGTATGGGTCTGTAAATTCACAGACAGTGAAGGCATGGTATAAGGTGATGCCCCTCCAGGGAATCATGCCAGTACTTCAGATTTCCTATGCATATGGGAAGAGTATTGCTGACCAGGCCTTGACCATTGATGCAATGGATCTGCTTTATACTGGCGGCGTAGATGTGTTCTGCATTGTGTCCAGTGACAGTGATTTCACAAAGCTGGTGTACAGACTTCGGGAAGCAGGTAAGACAGTGGTAGGCATGGGCGAAAAGAAAACGAAAGAGGCACTGGCAAAGGCTTGTGATGAGTTTAAGATCCTGGATCTGATCTATAAAGAAGCAGAAGAGGAAGAAACAGAGGAACAGGCGGAATTGCCTGAAGAAGCAGAAGAAGTCCAGCTTCCGGATGATGAGCAGGATGATCTTCCTCCTGAAGAAGCAGAAGAGGCAGCAGAGGAGATCAGTATTCCTTCTGAGGAGGAAGTGATTCAGTATATCATGGACTATCTGGATGAGGATGAGAATGTGAATCTTGCCGAGATTGGTGCTGTGCTGAAACAGAAATACCTGGGATTTGATGCCAGAAACTATGGATATAAGAGTATGACCAGTATGATCAAAAATCATTTTGACTGTTTTGATCTGATCATTGAAAATGCCAGAGATGGGATCCATAAGATCATGTATATCAGTAAGAAATAGTGGATTTTGTGCCTGTTTTCCTGGGAATTAAAAAAACTTCAAAAAAAGGTGAATTGAGAAGGTAAATTCCACTTTGCAGAGGTAAATTCTACTTTGCAGGATTAAATTCCATGTAAAACAGAAAAAGATGAATCTTGTATATGAAATCCCTAAGATCAGAGTTAAAATAAAGACAAAAGCTGTGGTTTTGGGGATTTTTTTGCATGCTGAGCGGAAGTCGAATTTACGTGTTGATTTTTTGGAGGGAGTAAATTCCACCTCTGGGGGATGTTCTGCGATGATGGCGGTAAAGAGTTTCCTGCCCAGCTTTTTAATAACTTTTAGTTTACTTTAGTAGTCCAGGACTAAGGAGGATTTCGTCTGCTGGAATTTTCTGCAGATGAAATGCTTCTAAAATTTTTCTGCCGTATTGAAATTCGAAAACTTCATAAGGACTTTTGTTCCCGAGCTTCTTCCGTGAGTAGGAGTTAATGTGACTCATCATAAGATCAATCTGTTCCTGTGAGTATTGTCCCAAGTCAGTCCCTTTTGGGATGACTCTTCGAATCATTTCGTGGTTGTTTTCACAGCTCCCTTTTTGATAAGGTGCGCTGGGATTACAATAGAACATCCTGGTTCGCAGATTTCCCTGCGCATCCAGTTCAATGGCAGAAGGATTTGAGAATTCACAGCCGTTATCCGCTAAAAGGATCGGGAAAAGTTCAATGAAAATGTCTGTTCTTAATTCCAGATATAGGCGGTTGAAAATGTCAATGACGGACTGTGAATCATTGCGCTGACGGAGAAATGCGAGCTGCAGTCCTTGCTCTACGAAATGGATGGTGAGAAGAACGGCACCTCCTTTTGTGCCTTCTACGGAGTCAAGCTGGCGAACAGCAGCATCGGGATGTTCTGCCAGGTACTTTTCAAAACAATGGAAATCACGTCCAATACGGCAGGATTTGTCAACTTTGAGTTTCTTAGAAACATTTTTTCTTGGACGTATACGTACAGTGCGCGGCATATCGATATTTCTTGCAGTGAAGAGCCCATTGTTTGTGTAAGTATATAGTGTTCTTTCTGACTTCATAAGTTCATTAGCATGATGTACCGCAATGTGATGAAGGGACTGACCTTTTTTGAGGAGAGGAGACACCACATCATCGAGTTGTTTAAGTTCTGCTTCGGAAAGGGCAAAGCCGGAGCGGGATTCACTTCTGACCTGTTCATATTCCTTCTGAGCATAAGATGCTTTATAAAGATGTTTTTCCAAAGAGCATCTGGTACGCTGTTGACAGCCATTGCAGACATAGGGAGGTTTTGAGAACTTAGGGCAAATATATTTTTCGTAAGAGATACAGGAAGAAGTACATTTGCCGCAGGTCCAACACAGTTTGTTATTTGAGTAGGAACAACGCTGACAAAATTTCTGAAGAGAACACTGATGCAGGAAGGCGACACGGCAGTCGTTAAAAGATCTGCCTAAAGCACCGGTTTTCTCGAAACAGATATGAGCTTTAATCTCTTTCGAAATGGTAGTGCAGTCTTTGTCGAGTTTTCTGGCAATAGACTTAAAACTATGGTGTTCGTTGAGTAAGGTTTCAATGAGGATTCTTGCTTCCAGATTTAAATGTTTTTGTTTATTCATAATGGTCTCCTTACCGCTGGGAGGAATCACCATGTTTGTATAAAGAATTATAAGGGAAAAATAAGAAGAATTAAATTCCACCTTTAGAAGAGCAATTCTTTGCAGGATTAAATTCTATAGAGGGGTGGAATTTAACTTTGCAAGTGAG
>NZ_JAYFUY010000112.1:0-7871 GCF_059933065.1 Blautia sp. HA3515
GAATGTGTAGGAATCCGTGAGGGGGGTTACTTGGGTATGGAAATATTTCCATGAATCTGGTATAATATACAGGTGCACGTAAAATTGGTTTTATCTATGTAATAGAATGGGAAAAATCATGAAAGAAAAATTAAAATTCAGAGGGCCATTGAAACAATATATGCGGACCCCTATGTACCTGGCGATTCTGCTTCTTGGACTGAATATCCTGGTATATATGGTTAATATCAGGGCAGGACTTTTAGTATCCCTGGGACTGGCTGTGTACCTACTGATCGTTCTTCTGATCTATATTCATCACAAGCCAATGATCCTCAACGCCCTGGTTGCATTTACCACACAATACAATGCCCTGGAGAAACGTATGCTGGAGGATCTGGCACTGCCTTTTGCCATTATGGATACCAACGGCAGGATGGTCTGGTCCAATCGGCTGTTTGCAAGCCTGATGGGGAAAGACCAGTTGTACAATAAGAATATAGCTACCCTTCTTCCGGATATTACACCAGGAGAAGCTGCCTGTTCCTGGACAGAATGACATAACAGAGGTAACTACCGGCTTTGGGGACGGAATCTACAGGGTTTCTATGCAGTGTATCACTATGAAGGATGTGGTTGAGCATACAGATATTCTGGAGAAGACACAGAATGATCTGAGCCTGATCGCCCTGTATCTTTATGACGAGACAGAATTGCAGGAATACATCCAGAAGAATGAAGATGATAAGCTGGTTGTAGCCTTGGCGTATCTGGATAATTACGAAGAAGCGCTGGATAGTGTAGAGGATGTACGCCGTTCTCTTTTGATCGCATTGATCGACAGGAAGATCACCAAGTATTTTTCAAATTTTGACGGCGTTGTTCGTAAGCTGGAAAAAGACAAATATTTCCTGATCATGCGTCAGAGCTCTCTCGAGGCATTAAAGGAACAGAGATTCCATATTCTGGATGAGGTAAAAACGGTTAATATCGGTAATGAAATGGCTGTTACCTTAAGCATCGGTATTGGATTGAACGGATCCACTTATCTGCAGAATTACGAGTATTCCAGGATCGCCATTGAAATGGCACTTGGCCGTGGAGGCGATCAGGTGGTGATCAAGAATGGCAATACCATCACATACTTTGGCGGCAAGGCACAGCAGATGGAAAAGGCAACCAGAGTGAAGGCAAGGGTAAAGGCACAGGCCCTTAAGGAATTTATGAGTACCAAGGACCGCGTTGTGGTTATGGGACATAAGATCACAGATGTGGATGCATTAGGAGCAGCCATTGGTATCTACCGTGCAGGGAAGACAATTGGAAAACCGGTGCATATTGTGGTGAATGATCCTACCACATCTATTCGTCCTTTGATGGCAGGTTATGTGGGAAGTCCGGATTATGAGCCATCCATGTTTGTAGATAGCAGATCAGGCCAAGGACCTTGTGGACAATAACACAGTTGTAGTTGTTGTAGATACCAACAAGCCAAGCTATACAGAGTGTGAGGATCTTTTATACCTTACAAAGACTATTGTGGTACTGGATCATCACAGACGGGGCAGTGAAGTGATACAGAATGCAGTACTCTCTTATGTGGAGCCGTATGCTTCTTCTACCTGTGAGATGGTAGCAGAGATCCTTCAATATTTTTCAGACGATCTTCGCCTGCGAAGCATGGAAGCAGACTGTCTGTATGCCGGTATTGTGATCGATACCAATAATTTTACCACCAGAGCAGGAGTGCGTACCTTTGAAGCAGCAGCATTTCTTAGAAGGAATGGTGCAGATATTACCAGAGTGCGTAAGATGCTGCGGGATGATATTGATTCTTACAAGGCAAGGGCAGAGGTTGTGCGTACTGCCAGCATTTACAGGAAATGCTTTGCTATTGCAAAATGTCCAAGCGAAGGCCTGGAAAGTCCTACCGTTGTAGGGGCACAGGCTGCCAATGAGCTTCTGAATATTGCAGGAGTAAAGGCTTCTTTTGTACTTACTCCAGTACAACAAAGAAGTATATGTAAGTGCCCGTGCCATTGATGAAGTGAATGTACAGATCATGATGGAGCGGATGGGCGGAGGCGGCCATCTGAATATTGCCGGCGCACAGCTGAAGGCAAGTCTTGATGAGGCGGAGCAGATGCTGAAAGACAATTATAGATCAATTATATCGAAGAAGGAGAATTTAAGGAATCATGAAAGTAATATTACTGGAAGATGTAAAGTCCCTTGGGAAAAAAGGCGAAATCGTAAATGTAAGTGACGGATATGCAAGAAATATGATCCTTCCAAAGAAGCTTGGAGTAGAAGCAACACCTAAGAATCTGAATGACCTGAAGCTTCAGAAAGCCAATGCAGAAAAGGTTGCACAGGAGAATTACGAGGCAGCACAGGCTTTTGCAAAGGAACTAGAAACAAAAGAGATCATTCTTACTTTGAAGGTAGGAGAAGGTGGAAGAACCTTTGGTTCTATTTCCGGTAAAGAGATCTCTGAAGCAGCTAAAAAGCAGCTGAATCTTGAAATCGACAAAAAGAAACTTCAGCTTCCGTCCCCCATTCGTAACCTTGGCGTTACCAATGTTCCTGTGCGTCTTCATCCAAAGGTAACAGGAAGCCTGAAAGTATGGGTAAAAGAGGAGCAGTAAGTATTTCATGGAAGAAGCATTGATCAAACGGATACTTCCGCACAGTATTGAGGCAGAGCAGTCAGTGATCGGCGCCATGATCCTTGACAGGGATGCGATCCTGGTTGCCTCTGAGATCCTGACAAGCGATGATTTTTATCAGAAGCAGTATGGGATTATTTTTGATGCAATGGTAGAACTTTGCAATGAAGGAAAGCCGGTAGATCTGATCACCCTGCAGAATCGTCTTAAGGAAAAAGAACTGCCGCCGGATATCAGCAGCATGGAATATGTGCGTGATCTTCTGACTGCAGTACCTACCTCTGCGAATATCAAATATTATGCAAATATCGTTAGTGAGAAAGCAGTTCTCAGACGTCTGATCAAAGCCAATGAAGAGGTGGAGAATGCCTGTTATCTGGAAAAAGACAGCACGCAGACGATCCTGGAGGAAGCTGAGAAAAAGCTGTTCAATATTTTGCAGCGGCGTACCAGTGAAGAATTTGTGCCTATCCAGCAGGTAGTGCTTAATTCTATCAGCAATATTGAGAAGGCGTCCAAGCTGAAAGGAACTGTTACCGGTATTCCTACCGGCTTTGTAGACCTGGATTATAAGACCTCCGGCATGCATGGGTCAGATCTGGTGCTGATCGCTGCCAGGCCTTCTATGGGAAAGACGGCTTTTGTATTGAATATTGCCCAGTATATGGCATTTCGCAAGGATGTAACAGTAGCCATTTTCAGTCTTGAGATGTCAAAGGAGCAGCTGGTGAACCGTCTGCTTGCCATGGAATCTCATGTGGATTCACAGAATCTGCGTACAGGTAATCTGAAGGATGAGGATTGGACAAAGCTTGTGGAAGGCGCAGACATTATCGGACGTTCCAATTTGATCATTGATGATACGCCTGGTATTTCCATTGCAGAGCTTCGTTCCAAGTGCAGGAAATACAAGCTGGAGCATAATCTTGGGATTGTTATGATCGACTACCTTCAGCTGATGAGCGGAACCGGCAAAACAGATTCCAGACAGCAGGAGATTTCAGATATTTCCAGATCCTTGAAGGCTCTGGCCAGGGAACTGTCAGTGCCTGTGATCGCATTATCACAGCTAAGCCGTGCAGTAGAGCAAAGACCTGACCACAGACCGATGCTTTCTGACCTGCGTGAGTCAGGAGCCATTGAGCAGGATGCGGATGTGGTAATGTTTATTTACAGAGATGATTATTATCACAAAGATACAGAGAAAAAGGATATTGCTGAGATCATTATTGCCAAGCAGAGAAACGGCCCTATTGGTACGGTTGAACTGGTATGGCTGCCAAGGTATACACAGTTTGTAAATATGAAAAAGTAAGGCGGATTTTGTCAATCGCTTTTTCTTGCAATCTATTACCCCTTTGTTATAATTAAAACAAGATGCAGGTGTGCCATACAGACCATATTGGACACAGGTGCATCACAAAAAGGAGGGGTAGCGTGGATAAGCGGTATACAGTAGCGCAGACCGTTCAGATCACAGGCTTAAAGCCTTATGTTCTTCGATACTGGGAAGAGGAGCTGGATCTGAGGATCGGAAGAAATGAGCTTGGACACAGATACTACACCGGATATGATATTCAGTTGTTTATGAATATTCAGGAACTTAAGAAAAGAGGACTGCAGCTTAAGGCCATTAAGGAACTGGTTCCCCAGATCGCCAGGAAGGCTCCTGGGATGAGTCAGAGTAAGGTCAGGCTTCTGGAAGATACTTCTGTTCAGGTGGATACTGATCCAGATACAGATCCAGAAAAAGATCAGAAGGAAGGACAGGGATGTGAAGAGTTGCCGCCTGCCAGTGAGGATTCCGGGAAGATCCTGGAGTTCCAGCAGATCCTGGAAAGACTGATCCGGCAGGAGCTTCACACTCAGAACGACGGAGAGGCAAGATGCCGCTCGATTGATGCAGCTATCCGCAGACAGCAGCTTGCCAGGAAGGAAGCTGCCGCAGCAATAGAAAAGAAGAATAAAAAGAAACATAAAATACATATGTGATCAGTGAGACCTGTCTCCAGATCATAAAATGAAAAATGGCTGCCGCATATAGCGACAGCCATTTACTCGATCTTAGGAAATTATTCCTGGCTGATAGCGCCTGTAGGACAGACATCAGCGCAAGTTCCGCACTCAACACATGCATCTGCATCGATCACGTAATGCTCATCACCCTGAGAAATAGCCTCGTTAGGGCATTCGCTTTCGCATGTTCCACAGCTTACACATTCATCAGAAATTACATATGCCATAGTTATATCCTCCTTTAATCTCTTTTGTACCCTTAACCGGGTTCTGAATCTATTCTAATATATCTATCGTTGGATTACAAGTATAAAATTATAAACAAAATTTTAGAACTGTAAATGTTGATTCCTGTAAAAAATCGTATTATAATAGGCGAGGGTGGAGACTCTTTATAAGGACTGCAGATGTGGTCCTTTTACAGATAACGATTCTCTCCAGATTTGCGAATAAAGGAGGAAACAGATCATGGCACAGGTGACAAAACAGATGCTCATCGGCGAACTGCTTCAGTTAGATCCTAACATTGCAGGGGTTCTTATGAGAGCCGGTATGCACTGCATCGGCTGCCCGTCTTCCCAGATGGAGTCTCTTGAAGAGGCTGCTATGGTGCACGGGATGGACGCAGATGTCCTGGTAGAGCAGATCAACGATTTTCTTGCTCAGTAATTTGCACACTATATAGACGAAGGTGCATCTGTTTACAGAGGAGTTTTTGTGGACAGAGTGAACAGGTAAAGAGAATGCCGTATCAGTTACAGTCTTTTAGGATTGCAGCTTATACGGCATTTTTAATACTGATTTAGCCTGTTTAAAATGTCTACGTATCGTATAGACACTTTGAATGCATCATTTTAGTGCATCAAATAATTATACTTTAAAGCTGTTCCAGACTCTGGACTGCATGAAGGGTGATCAGTTCCCCGTGTTCTTTCAGATGAGCCTCTCCTGACATGGTGAATGCCTGGCCCTGCCCGTATTCGGAAAGAATGTTGCAGACCTTATTGAATTCCTCAGGAGTGCAGTCAGACTGGTGGATCACCAGACGGTAAAATCCCTGTGCTGCATCTTTGTATAATGTATTCTCTCCTGTGAAATAGCCTCCCAGTCCGTGGGCTGCTTGGATCACTTCATCCAGGGTGCGGAAAGAGAAAAGACGGATAAGGTCAATATCGGCTTCTCTCTCCTGTGGTGTCTTTTCTTGTGTGGGTGATTCCTTCTTCTCTGATGGCTTGGTCTGGGACTGAACTTTAGCTTCACACAGCTTCTGGATCAGATCGATAATATTGTCTGCTCCATCAAACTGGATGGTATCCTTACGGTCGCTGCCTTTGTAAGGAGAGAACTTGGAAAAACGTGTATCTAATTCCTCCGGATCCTCTACTTTGGTAATGATCAGGACAATGCTCTCTGCACTTACCGGAATAGCTTCGATCATCAGTGGAATATTATCAGCTTCAAATCCAAACTGCATCTGAGCCTGCTGCATCATATCACGAAACAGCTGCTTGGCTTTGTCTGTACCATAGGCCAGTTCGCTGATCTGGATATGGTGTGTCTCCAGATCTTCTTTTGTCAGGGTGCAGCGAATCTGATTGTCATTAATCTTTTCTATCTTCATATCATCACATCCTATTCTTAAGTGGGAATGATTCCTGCCTAAAGTTCATTATATTTTATATTATATAGCACAAAAGTGCAAGAGGGAAGCGGCTTCTATTTTTTATTTTTCAAGTCGAGCAGCAGCGAGACTTGGCGCGTGATTTGGTGCCAAAACACCAAAATCATGATTACACGGATTGTTCCGTGCTTTGCACTCCCACAATCCTGTAATCATTAAATATTTAGAAACAAAATGAAAAAAATTTCTTAACGGGCAAAAAAGACTTGCATCTGCAAATGAAAACTGTATAATAGAACTCAGGAAAGACAACCGGACGATCCATACAGGTTCAGTTACTATGAAACAAGGTATCAGCTTAAAGTATTAACATTATTTCACTACTGTGGACTTTGCCGATTTTGTCATGCAGCGTTCTTGCTGTGGCAGGGTACATATTTCCCCATAAGATGAAATGATCTGCCGGAAGTGTCTTTTCAGAACCAGTTGGTGTTTTCTGAAATAATCAGGAAAGGAGGTTAAGGCACGGAGAAGGATATATCACGTAAAAGAAAGAAAAAAGCCCGTAAAAATCTGGAAAATGAACTTCTGGAATACCAGAATCAGGGGATATACCTGTATCTGGAAGGAGAACTAAGTACGCCGAAATCCATTGCAAAAGCCTGTCAGATTGCAGAAGGCGGAGGTTATATGCGGGATTATACAGAAGATGAGCAGGGACGGATCGCCAGAGTGGACTTTGACTTTGTACTGGATGATCCTGACTTACAAAAGTAAATAGAAAGCAGGGAAATCCCTTTGGCAGCAGGCTCCCCCTACTCAAAGCCGTGGTCCGAAGGGATTTCCTGCCGAAATGAAAAAATCTGTGAAATGAGGCAATCTGTGAAATGAGGCAATCTGTGAAATAAAGTAATCTGTGAAATAAAGTAATCTGTGAAATAAAAAGTTGGAAAAATGAACTTACTGTTAAATGCTATTAAAAAACAAATTTCTTAATGCAATTTATAATGGATATGATATAATGGGCGGTAGCAAACTCGAATTTGGAGAATGGTTTTACTGAAAGGATAAAAGTATGGATAGAAAGAAAAAACCAGTGATACTGGTATGTGTACTGATTTTGGTGGTGGCTCTTGCAGGAGTGGCCGTTCATGTGATCATGAAGTATGTGCCTACCAGACAGAGAATGGATCTGAATGAATATTACGGACAGGTAGCTGACGGGCAGTGTGCCATTATTGTAGGTACAGAGCGTCTGGAGTCAAGAGGCCTTGTCTCTGATAATAAGACATATATTCCTATAGATGTTGTGGATTCATATATTAATCAGCGATACTACTGGGATTCTGAGGGACAGCAGGTACTGTATGCTACCCCCACCCAGCTGACCAGCCAGCCGGCACAGGCTGATCCGGGCAGTGAGGTATGGCTTAAAGATGGCATTGTTTATTTAAGCGTTGATTATATCAAGCAGTATACAGATATTGACGCATACGTATATACAGACCCTGCCAGGATCACTATTCAGAAGCAGTTTTCAGGGATCCAGACTGTACAGGTACAGAAGAATACATATGTGCGGTATC
>NZ_JAYFUY010000113.1:0-12402 GCF_059933065.1 Blautia sp. HA3515
GATTGGCAAAAACTAATGGGAAGAAGTTTAAGATAGGCTTCACATTAAAGCCTCCTAGTATTATAATAAGACATTGGGGCAAAAGCCCAAGGCTATGATACCTATGGATGTTTCGTGTTATGTACTCTCACAATCTTACTCTGGCTTCATAATAGAAGCATAGCACGGAAGCGAGATAAATAACACTTACAGTTGCTGTAAGAATATATTTACATACTGTGAACAGTTGCGTTTGGAAATACTGTTCATATGTTATAACACCATTTTCAGAAGGAGACGATAAGGTTTGAAGAGAGAGAATTATTCGATAATATTCAGCAGCTTAACAGGTAATACGAAGAAGCTTGCGGATGTGATTCATGAAACATTACCTAAGAATGAATGTGATTATTTTGGCACGGTTGAGGCGCAGGTACCTCAGTCAAATCTGCTGTATGTAGGATTTTGGACGGACAAAGGGAATGCGGATCATAAGACTTTGGAATTGTTGTCCAAATTAAAGAATAGAAAGATTTTTCTTTTTGGTACAGCTGGTTTTGGCGGAAGTGATGTTTATTTTCAGAAGATTCTGGGACAAGTCAGGCAGTCCATTGATTCCAGCAATGTTATTATCGGAGAATATATGTGTCAGGGGAAAATGCCACAGTCTGTGAGGGAACGTTATCTGAAGATGAAAGAGAACCCGGAGCATCCGGCAAATCTTGATATGCTGATTGACAATTTTGACCGTGCGTTGTCTCATCCTGACATGGATGATCTGCAAGGGCTGCAAACAGCCATTACGAAAGAATGACTTGCTCTTTGAGAGGGGAGAAATCCTTTTCTCAAAGGGCTTTTTTTGTGCAAAGATGCCGGTGTAAAAAACAGATATAAAAACAGATAAAAAAAACTTGACAATCACAATGGCTTAGTGTACTATCTAACTATAACAGTGATACACAAGGAGGATATTATGGAATATAATCCCACATTGCCCATCTATCTTCAGACAGCCAATGCGATCAAGCGGGACATTGTAACAGGCAAGCTTCCCCCGGAGCGAAGCTTCCATCTGTACGTGATCTGGCGGTGGAATATACCATCAACCCTAACACAGTCAGTCGAGTGTACAAGGAACTGGAAAGTGAGGGTGTATGCTTTACCAGACGAGGCATGGGAACCTTTGTTACAGAGGATTCAGCGAAGATAGATATGCTTAAGGAAGAGATGGCAGGTACTTTAATACAGGATTTTCTGGAGGGCATGGAGCAGCTTGGGTATTCCAGGCATGAAGCTATCGCCCTTCTTGAAAATGAAAATGAAAAATGAAACCGGCGCATTTTGCAGCAAGAATGCCCTGGCATTCTTGAATCAGAATAATGATGAGGAGAATATGAAAATGGTTTTGGAAAGCAGAGAAGTAACAAAAACATATGGAAGAAAAACTGCTGTGGATCATGTATCCTTGGAACTGGAGGCAGGGCTTGTATATGCCATGCTGGGTCCTAACGGAAGTGGGAAAACCACCTGGATGAAGATGGCAGCAGGACTTGTGAAGCCAAATAGTGGTGGGATTTCTTATCAGGATCAGCCTATAGGCATCGAGAGCAAGAAAGAGATCGCCTATATGTCCACAGAGCCCTACTTTTACAGCTGGATGACGGTAGCAGATGTGGGAAAATATTATGAGGATTTCTTTGACGATTTTTCTATGGAAAAATATCATCAACTGATTACCAGAATGGAGCTTACTGATGATATGAGAGCCAAAAAGCTTTCCTCCGGTATGATGGCGAAACTGAAAATAGCAGTGACTATGGCTCGAAAGGCGAAGGTTTATCTGTTGGATGAACCATTGAACGGCATTGACCTTCTGGCAAGAGATGAGATTATGAGAACTATTCTGGCGTCCATTGAACCAGATGTGACGATGGTGATTTCCAGCCACCTGATCGATGAGCTGGAGCGTGTGGCAGATGCTGTGCTTTTTATGAAGGAAGGGCATCTGATCCGGCAGTGTATGGTAGAAGAATTACGTATCAGCCAGCACAAATCTGTAGCTGATCTGTATCGTGAAATTTATGGACATGGAGGAGAGGCAGTATGTTAAAGTTGATGAAATATGAATTTCGTAAAACCGCATTTTCAAAATTGATTTTATTATGTATTACCATGGTGGTGGAAATTGTATATTTACTAGGTGTTTTTTTGAAGAAAGACAATCTGATTTTTATAGGGATCATGCTGCTGATCTTATGTGCTACCGCCGGAATCCTGTACATTGGTCTGGAAAGCATAAACGTTTTGCAACGGGATCTGAACACGAAACAAAGCTATATGCTGTTTCTTACCCCAAGGAGCAGCTATCAGATCCTTGGAGCCAAGATTTTGGAAAATGGAATTTCTATTTTGCTGACAGGAGTATTTTTTGCAGTTCTTGCAGTGATTGACATAGCCGTAGGCAATTATAAAGAACTTTGGGATATGCTGTACAGATTCATGAATATGAATATGAATATATCCATTGATCCGTGGATGATCGCCTTTAACTTCTTCTCAGCTTTGGCCGGCTGGATCACATGTATTGTAAGCGCAGATCTTGCTGTGATCTTATCTGCCAGTGTGCTTGCCGGTAAGAAGGCCAGTGGAATCATAGCCTTTATTATTTTCATTATCCTGACCACCCTTCTGGGAATGGGTATGGACATGCTTCCGGAACTGAATAGTATAGAACTTACCTTTGCTCTTGATATAGCGGTATCTTTCCTGGCTGCTGCGATTTTTTATCTGATCAGCGGCTGGATTATGGATAAGAAGCTAAGCGTATAGAAAAAGTAATATCAGTTAAGCCCTTTCTGTGATAAAATCAGAATCATGGAAAGGGCTTTTGTGTATGTCTAAGTGAGACAATGATGTGTAGAAAAGAGGTATGAGATGGAGCATTTGCGCTGCGTGGTGGAGAGAATTACATATCAGAATGAAAATAACGGCTATACAGTGCTGAAATGTGCAGTGAAGGATTACAGTGATCTGGTTACAGTGGTTGGCACTATGCCGGATACTCACGTAGGTTCGGTCCTTTCACTGGAAGGTATGTGGAAAGTAGATGCCAGATATGGGAGACAGTTTTCTGTAGAAAAATTTGAAGAAACACTTCCGGCAACGGTTTACGGGATTGAGAAATATCTTGGCTCCGGACTGGTGAAAGGGGTCGGCCCAAAGTTCGCAAAAAAGATCGTTGAAACATTCGGAAAAGAGACATTAAATGTGATTGAGGACACACCAGAGGAATTGCTGAAAATACCAGGGATTGGGAAAGTGCGTGTAGACAGGATCACAACAAGCTGGCAGGAACAGAAAGAGATCAAGAACATTATGCTGTTTCTTCAAAGCCATGAAGTGAGCACTTCTCATGCCACAAAGATTTTTAAAACCTATGGAAGTGAAAGTATTGCCATTGTAAAAGAAAATCCATATCGGCTGGCTGACGATATCTGGGGGATCGGGTTTAAAACAGCAGATTCCATTGCACAGAAGATGGGTATTGATAAAGGGAAATTTGTCCGTTTGCGCAGCGGTATTTTTTACACTCTTAATAAGCTGGCAGAGGCAGGCCATTGCTATGCAACAAGAGAGCAGCTGATCAGCAAAGCAGGAGAACTTTTGGAAGTGGAAGAACCGGAGCTGGAGATCACTTTGGATGAAATGCTGCGTACCAACGATGTGATCCGGGATCAGGCAGAGGAACAGGAAGCGATCTATTTGCCGCCTTATTATTTTGCTGAAAGCGGATGTGCCAGAAGACTGATCCGCCTGATGAAGGCTGATGCCGCAAAGCGAGAAGATCCGGAACGGATTTTGTCCAGGGTGGCGGCTGCATCAAAGATCACCTATGATGAGACCCAATGGCTGGCAGTTAAGACGGCGATTTCTTCTAAAGTAATGGTGTTGACAGGAGGGCCGGGTACTGGCAAGACCACTACAACACTGGGAATCATTTCAGCATATCAACAGGCTGGCTGTAAGATCATTCTGGCTGCACCTACAGGACGGGCTGCAAAAAGAATGAGCGAGGCTGCCGGCATGGAGGCAAAGACCATTCACAGGCTATTAGAATATAAGCCTCCGGAAGGGTATCAGAAGAATGAGGAGCACCCTCTTGAAGGAGATGTGTTGATCCTGGATGAGTGCTCCATGATCGATATTATGCTGATGTACAATCTGTTAAAAGCATTGCCGGAGCAGATGTCATTGATCCTGATTGGAGATACAGATCAGCTTCCCAGTGTTGGTGCTGGAAATGTACTGCGGGATATTATAGATTCCCAAAGGGTTCCTGTGGTGCGTCTAACACAGATTTTCAGGCAGGCACAGGGAAGCCGGATCATTATGAATGCTCATCGGATCAATCAGGGCGCACTGATTGACATGCGAGGAGGCAAGGAGTCGGATTTTTTCTTTGCTTCAAAGACAACCAATCAGGAAGTAGTGGATACCATTGTTCAGTATTGCAAAATGAATTTGCCCAGGTATTACCATGTGGATCCATTTACAGATATTCAGGTGCTGACGCCTATGCAGCGGGGAGAATGCGGGGCGGTTCACTTAAACCAGGTTCTGCAGGAGGCCATGAATCCATCCAGGATCTTTTTGCGGCGAGGCGGGACACAATATCGGCTTAAGGATAAGGTTATGCAGATTCGTAACGATTACGATAAAGAAGTATTTAATGGGGATATTGGCACCATTACCAAGGTGGACATGGAGGAGCGGGAACTGACGGTTCTGTTTGACGATCGTGAAGTGGTTTATGATGTGACAGAACTTGAGGAGCTTTCCCTTGCCTATGCAGTAACCATCCACAAGGCGCAGGGAAGTGAGTATCCTATTGTGGTTATGCCGTTTACTATGAGCCATTTTGTGATGCTGCAAAGAAATCTCCTTTATACAGGTGTGACCAGGGCAAAAAAGATCCTGGTGCTGATAGGTGAGAAAAAAGCTGTGTATTATGCTATCAAAAATGAAACCACCACAGGACGGAATACATGTCTGGCAAGGCGGCTGCAGGAAGACAGCAGGGAATCCAAAGAAGCACAGTTTGCAGATAAAACATCAAAAGAAAAAATGATCGTTTATAAAGGTGGTATTCAGCCTTCTATGATATGTGAAACACCAGCGGTCTATGAAGGGGATTTGTGGAAACGCCTTTCCCAATCCAAATTCAGAAGCAGTTTTTCTTTGAAGGCGAATGACAGGAATTATGTGTCAGAAAAAGGGATGGCTAAGGTACGGGAACATGCCATTGATTTTATCAGTAAAAGACTGGCACCGGCTGATCTGCCAAATGATGGCAGGCAGACCCCTATGCGAGGCCATCCGGTGTTTGTTGCCCAACATGGAACTGCTACCTGCTGCAGAGGATGTTTGGAAAAATGGCATCACATTCCAAAAGGAAGAGAACTGACGCAGGAGGAACAGGAGTATGTGGTGGATGTGATCATGGAATGGATCAGCAGGGAAATGAAAAAATAAAAATTGCAGTTTATTAGTCTATAATGTATAATAAAGATGACTGCTCACTGAGGGGAGAATCATTGTAAAAGTGAGCAGTAATTTTATAATCTTTATAAGATATATAAAGCGATATAATATATTATATAATGTTTTATATATCTCAAAATTGTGAGGAGGGTACTGAAAGAAAAGGGTTTATGACAGGAAACAAAAGTATGGTAAACGGGAAACCAAAAACATATCAGGATGCGATGGAAGGACTGAATGAAACACAGGAACTTAAAATCTTTTACCAGAGGATCATGGGGATCCGAGAAGAGACAGCAGTGCAGGAGCTGGCAGAGCATTCAGGATTATTAAGTCTGAAAGCAAAAACAATACTGTTAAAAGAGAATGACAAGGTAGATAGGATCCATTTTCTGTATAAGGCAGGCGGAATCGTGAAAGCTTACTATGATACCCGTAAAGGGAAAAAACAGATCCATTGCTTTGCATACCTTCCAGGTGAGCCGTTGGTAGGAATCATGAATATAGACAAAAATATGACTTCTTTTGTGACCACTGAACTGGTGACGGACTGTGTGGTCGTGAGCGCTTCAGCCGATGATATCTATCGGCTGTCAAGGGAAAGTGTAGATGTAGCACTGGCCTGTACACGGATGCAGGGGATTTCCTCCATAAGAGAATTTGAATATGAAAAGATGATACTTTCCTATAATCCATTGGAAAGATATGAATATTTTGTTGAAACATATCCGGAAATTGTGGATAAAGTAAGCAAAAAAGAAATAGCATCCTATCTGAATATGACTCCCGAAAGTTTGAGCAGAGTATTGAAGAAATATAAGGAATTGCATGGATAAGGAACTGCATGGGTGATACGATGAAATAATAATTGGGGAAGAGAGCCCGACTTGAATTTTGCTATTTGGTATGATTTGTATTATTCATAATGCACGAAAAGCTCTTCTGTGATAAAATGAGATTACAGAAAGAGCTTTTTTTTAACCGGTAAAATATAGCTTTTTATACATGGAGGAAAAGTAAGATGAACAGTATTTTTCACAGAGTAAGTATCAGAAAATATCAGGATAAAGAAATAGAGCAGGAAAAGATTGAGAAGCTGTTAAGGGCGGCTATGGCTGCGCCATCCGCACACAATCAGCAGCCATGGGAGTATTATGTTGTCAGCGATAAGAACATTATTGAGCAGCTGTCACAGGCTTCCCCCTATACAAAATGTGCAAAAGATGCACCGGTGGTATTTGTTCCATGTTATCGGTCAGAGGGGGCTGCACCGGAGTATTTTCATATTGATATGAGTGCTTCTGTGGAAAATCTGCTGTTAGAGGCGGATGAACTTGGACTTGGGGCTGTATGGATGGGAATTGCACCGGGCACAGACCGGATGGAAACAGTAAGAAAAATCCTGAATCTTCCGGAAAATCTGAATGCCTTTGCGATTGTGCCCTGTGGATATCCGGCAGAAGAAAGAAAACAGCAGGATCGTTACGAGGAAAGCAGGGTTCATTATATCCGATAAATCCAACTGCTGTGCGAAAAGGTTTTTTCTATGATCTGTGGCGTATCAGCGGCTGCTCGACTTGAAACAGAAAATAAAAGAACAGGATGACAAAAGAAGAAAATGGGTTGTGTATATTTTGTAAGGCATGGACAGACTGTGTGGAATGTAGAAAATAAAATATGCGGTGCTACAGATATAGCGCTTACAGAGCTGGGACATCAGCAGGCGATAGAAACAGGGAAAATGCTTCTGGAGCAGGGCATCCAGGCAGATGAGATCCTGTATTCGCCTTTGATCCGTGCAGCAGAGACTGCCCGGCATATCTCAGAGATCACCGGCATTCCAGGAAGGATGGAGCCAAGGCTGAAGGAACAGAATTATGGCAAATGGGAATCAACGGCCCGTGATGGTCTGGCATTTAAAAAAGCCAAGGAAGATTTCTGCTGCAGATATGAAGGCGGAGAGTCAATGCTCCAGCTGGCACAGAGGATTTACAATCTTTTAGATGAGATTAAAGAGGAAGCTGACAGGAAGACATATATCCTGGTTGCACACAATGGGATTGCACGAGTGGTAAACTCCTATTTTTATGAGATGACCAATCAGGAATATGCAGCATTTGGAGTGAAAAATTGTGCTGTTGTCAGATACGATTTCTGATATGTTTATGGCAGGCGCTGCAGAATTAGGGCAGGGCAGGAGGGAAAACAGATACATAGTGAGGAAATAGATGCGTAGGCAGGAACCGGATACGTTTTTCTTGCTTTCCTTAGGCAGAAGGTCTATACTAAACAGATAACTATGCATCGAAATGGGAGGTTTCAAATGAAAATTGCAGTAACTTATGACAACGGAAACATTTTTCAACATTTTGGAAAAACAGAGAATTTTAAAGTATACGAGACAGAGGATCAGAAAGTAGTATCCAGTGAAGTGATCAGTTCCAATGGGAAAGGACATGGGGCACTTGCAGTGCTTCTTGAAGAACAGGGCGTGAATGTACTGATCTGTGGCGGCCTTGGAGGCGGAGCACAGACTGCTCTTGCAGAAGCAGGGATCGAAGTTTGCTCAGGTGCCAGCGGAGATGCTGACCAGGCAGTAGAAAGCTATCTGAAGGGAGAACTGGCATCTGCAGGTGTCAACTGTGATCATCATCACGGGGAAGGCCATTCTTGTGGAGATCATGAAGAAGGTCATTCCTGTGGAGACCATGAAGAAGGCCATTCCTGCGGTGGCTGCAGCAGCTGTGGCTCACAGCCTGCGATTACAGGTAAAAATGTGGGAAAAACCTGCAGAACGCATTACAGAGGAACCTTTAATGATGGTACACAGTTTGATTCTTCTTATGACCGGGGAGAACCTTTGGAATTTACATGTGGAGTAGGCCAGATGATTAAAGGCTTTGATGCAGCAGTGGCTGACATGGAAGTTGGAGAGATCGTAGATGTACACCTGATGCCGGAAGAAGCTTACGGTATGCCTAATCCGGATGCTGTTTTTACAGTTGAGATCGCACAGCTTCCAGGTTCAGAGGATCTGACTGTAGGCCAGCAGGTATATTTGTCTAATCAGTACGGTCAGCCATTTCCTGTAAAAGTAACAGCAAAGGACGAGACAAATATTACTTTGGATGCCAATCATGAAATGGCAGGCAAAGAATTGAATTTCAGGATCGAATTAGTAGAAGTAAAATAATTTTCGGAATTAAATTAGTAGAAGTAGAATGATTTTCAGAATCGAATTAGCAGAAGCAAAATAATGAGGTATTTTGCATCGTAACTATGAGGGTGATGAACGGTTATGATCATTCTTGGTGATATACTACAAAAATTCAGGAGGATTAAATCATGGTATACAAGAAAGAAAATATGACCACTTCGGTGCGGAGCAATTTAAAAGGCGGCGAAGGAGATATTTCATTTATTAATTTTGCAGACTGTACTGATTTTAAAAACTGTCGTCTGCTGTCTCAGATGACGATTCCGGTAGGAGGAAGCATTGGAGAGCATACCCATATTAATGAATCTGAGTATTACATTATAACTGAAGGAACCGGTATGGCAGTAGATAATGGAGTTGAGAAAGCTGTGGAAAAAGGTGATCTGGTGGTAACAGCCCATGGAGAATCCCACAAGCTTGTAAATACCGGAGATATTCCCATGAAGGTAATTGCGATTATCATTACATATTAATCATGTTCATCATGCAAAGTCCCATCCGTCAGGCTATGAAGCCATTCGGATGGGACTTTTCTGATAGAGTAGAGAAGAAATCAGTCAATCGGCTCGAAATCAATTGCGCCATGCTTGCAAAGCGGACAGATAAAGTCTTCCGGAAGCTCATCTCCTTCGTAGATGTAGCCGCAAACTTTACAAACAAAGCCTTTTTTGCCCTCTGTTTCAGGCTGAGGTTTTACGTGTTTCTGATAATAGGTATAAGTCATAGTATCCTGATCGCTCATAACACGGGCTTCAGTTACCCGGCAGATGAACATTCCGTGAGTGCCAAGATCCACGTACTGCTCTACCTTCAAGGACATAAAAGCATTAATATATTTATCCAGGAAAACAAGACCATTATCTGAGCGACAGATCTTCTGTCCTGCAAATTTGTCCACGCTTCGTCCTGTCTGGAATCCAAACTGCTGGAAAACAGAGAATGGTGCATCCACAGACAGGCAGTTCACATTCATGACGCCAGTTTGTTTGATAATGTGGTGGGAGTAATTTTCTTTGTTAATATTTACAGCCACACGGTTTGGGGTATCTGTAAGCTGTGTGACAGTATTGACGATCAGGCCGTTATCCTTTTTGCCGTCATTGGATGTAACTACATACAGACCGTAGCCAATACGGAATAAAGCAGTCAGGTCATTTTTGTTGGCAAGCTGGTCATTCTGGGCAATATATTCCTTGCAAAGCTCAGCTGCCATAGCTTCCAGCTGATCCATATTTTCCTGATTTACTGCAGACAGGATCTTTACTGTAGTATCCAGCCAGTTGATCTTTTTGCATCCGGAAAGAAGTTCTTTCATCACCTTTGCTGCCAGAGGAGCCCAGGAACCATTTTCAATCAAGCCAACAGTACGGTTCTGGAAATTATGCTCAGCCAGACGGGTAAGATAGTCATGCATAAATGGATAAACACTGGCATTGTAGGTAGTAGTTGCAAGAACCAGTTTGCTGTAGCGGAAAGCATCCGACAGAGCCAGTGACATGTCGTCTCTTGCAAGATCATAAACCACAACCTTTGGACAGCCTTTACTTTTCAGCTTGTCTGCCAGGATTTCAACAGCCTTTTTGGTATGACCATAAACAGAAGTGTAAGCGATCACGATTCCTTCTTCTTCAGGAGTATAGGAGGACCATTTGTCATAAAGACTGATATAATGGCCAAGATCCTGGGAAAGAACCGGGCCGTGAAGAGGACAGATCACCTGGATATCCAAAGTTGCGGCAACCTTCAGCAGAGACTGAACCTGTGGGCCATATTTGCCAACAATCCCGATAAAATATCTTCTTGCTTCGTCATCCCAGTCTTCATCCACATCCAGGGCGCCGAATTTGCCAAAGCCGTCTGCTGAGAAAAGAACCTTGTCTGTGCTGTCATAAGTTACCATTACTTCCGGCCAGTGAACCATAGGAGCAAAAACAAATGTAAGATTATGAGAACCAAGGCAAAGAGAGCCTCCGTTTTTTACTTCCAGCTTCTGACCTTCCAGCTCCAGGCCAAAGAAGTTCTTGATCATGGTGAAAGTTTTAGCATTTGCAACTACGGTAGTATCTGGATAAACCTTCAGAAAATTTGCAACATTTGCAGCATGGTCCGGTTCCATATGCTGGACGATCAGGTAATCAGGCTTCCGGTTGTTCAGTACCTGCTGAAGATGATCCAGCCATTCATGGGTGAAATTAGCATCTACAGTATCCATAACTGCAATTTTGTCATCAAGGATCACGTAGGAATTATATGCCATTCCATTGGGAACAGCGTATTGTCCTTCAAAAAGATCTACCTGATGATCATTTACGCCAACATATTTAATGCTATCTGTGATTTTCATGCGTTCGCCCTCACTTTTATTTCTTGGTTTTTATTTATGTGCCTTAATAATTTTATGAGTTTCTGTTTTTTATGTTTCCTGATGATGAAAGTATACCCTGAAATAGGAGAAAAAGCTGTTGCAAATGCAACAAAACCTATATTTTTTTACAAAAAAGGATGATATACTGAAAATAGGAGGGAAGGAATATTATGGAACATATCACACTTTTTACAAATATTTCCTTAGAGGAACAGGAGCTTATGCGAGTTTGCTTCTGTGCAAGGGAAACAACCTATCAGAATAATGAAACCATCATGGAATATTCTTCTGTTATGAAAAAGATAGGGCTGATATTGGAAGGACAGGCACTTTTATATTGTTGCGATGCAGATGGAAATGAGTATATTATAGATGAATTGAAGAAGGACAGTGTTTTTGGGGAGCCTTTTCTATTATCCGGGGATTCACAGCATTATTATGTGCGCGCCCAGAAAATGGCACGGGTAATGTTTATTGACTATGAGCATGTGATCAAGCGATGCGAAAAAGCCTGCTGGCATCACAGCCAGATGGTCAGTAATCTGCTTCAGATGACTGCCCTGCATGCCGGGCAGCAGACAAACCGGCATCGATATGCTTTCCAGATCGACTACACAGAAGAAGCTTCTTGCTTATCTGAACTGCATAGCCGCTGAAAAGCATAAAAAAGATATTACAATATCAATGTCCTATACAACCCTTGCCCAGTATCTGGGAGTGGACAGAAGTGCTATGACGCGTGAGCTGAAAAGCCTGGAGGATCAGAAGATCCTGCGCAGGGAAGGACGTATCATCCATTTGCTGACAGAATAAGCTATCCTGCTTTCGGACACGGCGCATTTTCTGGCACAGCGCATTAAAAGGACGCATTTATTTACATATTATATATTTTACTGGATTACTTTTTTGATGGCATCATAAAGCTCATCATAGGTTTCAAAAGCAGGAATTTCCGGGTACTCAGCCTTAATAGCATCTGTGCTCTTAAACAGGAAGCCTGCTTTGCTTGCCTGGATCATGCCCAGATCATTGTGACTGTCTCCACTGGCAATGGTGTCATAGCCGATAGACTGAAGGGCTTTCACAGTCGTATATTTTGATTTTTCACAACGCATTTTAAAATCAAGGATCTCTCCATCAGGGGAAACTACCAGCGAATTACAGAAAATGGTAGGATATCCCAGTTTTTTCATCAGCGGTCCTGCAAACTGGGGAAAAGTATCACTGAGTAATGATCACACTGGGTCAGCTCTCTTAACTTATCCAGAAATTCTTTTGCTCGGGAAGTGGATCAATCTTC
>NZ_JAYFUY010000114.1:0-5566 GCF_059933065.1 Blautia sp. HA3515
TCCTCTAACGCACGCTGATAAAAGAATTGGACAGGGCATGAAGCTCTGTCCTTTTTTTGCGTGTGCACCACTGCTATCGGGGACAATTTACATTTTACTCAATTCAATTTTGTGAAAAAACTTGACTTCAAACATACTTTTGGTATGCTATTTGGTAGAGAATATGATCACCATGTGGAAGATATGGGATATTTGTGTGATCATATGTCTGAAATAATCTTTTCAGGAGGTTTGGATATTATGGAAAAATCAACTGTTTATTTTACGGATTTTCGCTGCAAGGTGGGCACCAGCCAGTTAGATAAGCTGAGAAAGCTTTGCATTGCAGCAGGAATTAAAGATATTGACATGGATGGGAAATTTGTGGCAATCAAAATGCATTTTGGAGAACTGGGCAATATGGCCTTTCTTCGTCCGAACTACGCAAAGGTAGTGGTAGATCTGTGCAAGGAGCAGGGAGGAATGCCATTCCTTACAGATTGCAACACGCTTTATCCGGGGAAGCAGGAAAAATGCACTGGAACATCTGGACTGTGCCAATATTAATGGATTTAATCCCATTACTACCGGATGTCAGATCCTGATCGGAGATGGCTTAAGAGGTACGGATGAAATCGAAGTACCTGTGGTAAACGGAGAATATTGCAAGACCGCAAGAATCGGACGTGCTATTATGGATGCAGATATTTTTATCAGTCTTACCCATTTTAAGGGACATGAAGCTACCGGCTTTGGCGGAACCATGAAGAATATCGGAATGGGCTGTGGAAGCCGTGCAGGAAAGATGCAGCAGCATGCCAGCGGGAAGCCGGCCATCAACGCAGAAGCTTGTCGTGGCTGCAAACGCTGTTCAAAGGAGTGCGGAAGCGATGCCATTACATATGCTAATAAAAAGGCTGTGATCGATTATGACAAATGCAAAGGCTGTGGCCGCTGTATTGGAGCCTGCAGCTATGATGCAGTATACAATCCGAATAGCTGTGCAAATGAACTTCTGGATCGTAAAATGGCAGAGTACGCACAGGCTGTCTGTCATGGACGTCCTTGTTTTCACGTTTCACTGGTGCAGGATATCAGTCCTAACTGTGATTGCCATGGGGAGAATGACGCTCCAATCCTGCCAGATGTAGGAATGTTTGCAAGCTTTGACCCTGTAGCACTGGATCAGGCATGTGCAGATGCATGTCTGAAAGAAACACCTATCAGGAACAGTCAGTTGGGAGAGCATCTGGCAGAGCCGGGCTGGCATTGTCATCATGATCATTTCAAAGATTCCAATCCCAATATTGAGTGGAAGGCAACATTAGATCAGGCTGAGAAAGTGGGACTGGGCACCAGACAATATGAATTGAAAGTTGTGAAATAATGGGAGATTATATTACAACTTTTACCGGGAAACATTTCTATCCTGCAGATCCGGATCCTTCGGCAATCTGTATGGAAGATATTGCCCATGCGCTGCCTATGATATGCCGGGGGAATGGTCATGTACATTCCTTTTGGTCAGTGGCAGAGCACAGCATATGCTGTGCAAAGGAAGCACGTGCCAGAGGATTGTCAAAGAAGATCATACTGGCATGCCTTTTACACGATGCAAGCGAATGCTACATGTCTGATGTACCACGGCCCTTTAAGAAAGAACTGGAAGCATATCAGGAGCAGGAAGATAAGCTTTTAAGCATGATTTTTAAGAAATTTCTGAATTCTGATCTGACAGAAACAGAGTGGGAAGCAGTGAAGACAATTGATAATGCCATGCTCTGGTATGATCTGGAAGAACTGCTGAATGAAAAACAACCCGGGGATCCACCGGAAATCCATATTAAGCTGGATTATACTGTGCGGCCATTTGAAGAGGTGGAAGAAGAATACAGACGGCTGTTCGACTTGAACTCAGCCGAGAAGACTCCCGCTTTTATAAGGAGTGAGAGATAAGAATCCTGCTGCTATATAGGCTGTATCATAATAAGTTCTACATGTATTTGGCCGGAAATTCCTGAAAGTGAAAAGATCGTATGAATGATAAGTTTGTAATATGTATTGAAAAGGGCGGTCAGCGTGACCAGGCAGAGTCTTTTGCCAGAAAGACAGGAAGCAGCATTGCCAGCCATCCGGGAAACGGTCTGACAGTGCTGTTTCATGCAAAAGGCGTTTCCCTTACAGGATATGGACTTGTATATCAGGGGGATTTTGAAAACATGCTTCACCGTGTGACCAACGGAAGGCTTCAGCATGAAATGCTGGTGCGCGCAGCAAAATCAGAGAAAGAGGGGCGAAAAGCCATCGATGCAACAGCCGGCATGGGTGAGGATGCATTCCTTCTGGCGGCACAGAGATATGAAGTGACTTTGTATGAGCAGAATCCTGTGATTGCCATACTTCTAAAAGACGCACTTCGTCGTGCACGAAAGCATCCAGTATTGAAGGAGATTGCTGCCAGGATGAAGCTAGTAGAGGGCAACAGTGTGGAATGCATGAGAAAATTACTGGATCCTGTAGATGTGATCTATCTGGATCCTATGTTTCCAGCCAGACAGAAATCAAGCCTGATCAATAAAAAGCTTCAGCTGATCCAGAAACTGGAACCTCCATGCTCAGCAGAAACGGATCTTTTTGATGCAGCGATTCAGGCAGACCCGGAGAAGATCATTGTAAAAAGACCGCTGAAAAGTGAATTTCTTGCAGGCCGGAAACCTTCGTATACATTGAATGGAAAAGCAATTCGGTATGATTGTTATACCCGATGAGAGCGTCCAGCTTATATTGGATATAGTCTCCGGTATTCTGATTACAAAAAGAGAGTTAAATCCACATTTGATATAGTTTCCGGTATTTTAGAGTTCAAAAAAGGCTGTGAGCTGCCTGAGAGATGGCAGTTCACAGCCTTTTTGCGGGTCTGACTACTCAATTTCGTCGATATCCAGGGAGTACCCGAGAACTTCTCCAACATCGGTGCATTGTCCTTTCAGGGTAACAGTATCGCCTTTTTTCATATTGGAAATAGCATTGCGCTGTGCATCATCGGAAAGATAACATTGCACACCGTAAATGGAAAAGTCAGAATTTACAGGATCAAGATTAATATACTTACCGGAAGAATCAATATTGGAAAGCTTCCCTGTGATTTCCAGATAGGTATCCTTGTAATGATCCGATGCATTCAGTGCATTGTCTTCCAGCTCAGCTACCATATCATCTACGGATACAGATAAGTAAGTGATAGGTGTCACTGTTATTTTTTCACCAGAGGAGCCTGCTGATTTTGAACCTTTGGAAGACTCCTTTTTACCTCCAGAAGCAGCACCTGCAATCATAAGGATCACAAGCAGCAGAAAGATCCATTTCAGCTTTCCACCCTTCACCTTTTTACGACACTGCGGACAGATTCTGGCATCTGCTGGAATTTCTGATTTACAATATTTGCATTTCTTGGTTTTTTCACTGTTCATATGTATTTCCCCCTCGTTTTGCATAAAAGTATAGCATATTATTAGGATTATGCTTCTCCCCTTAGGGGTGGGAAATTACGAAAAAACCGTACTGTGAGAGTGCTGAACATTTATGAAAAAGTATGAAAAATCATAAGTATGTTCTATACAGCTTCATCTTGCATGCCGCTGGATTTAAGTGGCTCAAACTGGTAGCGGCAAAGCTGTTCATTAACCTGAATGATACTGCCGGGACGGTCATTAAAACAGATCATCAGCAGTGCATCCCGTGGAATTTTGGCGTAAAGCTGCGGCATTTCATATTTTTTCAAAGCCTGTTGTGTCTGAGCAAGCGTAAGCTTTCCGGCATAGCAGATTCCGCAGGATCACATCTCTTTGCCGGGTCTTTTTTTCACCGGATAACAGTTTATATCCATATCCTTCAGGAATCTGTGCCTGGAGAAATGTCTGCTGCTGAGTGATATGATTATTTTTCAGACATTCCTTCAGATAAACACCAAAAGGATTGAGGGAAGAAAGCAGACTGTTCTCATAGGTGTGGCAGTACTGGTCATACGTTCCTGTATGGGTGTTTTCTAAAATCTCCTCTAGTTCTCTGGTATTTTTTGTGCACATAGAAACCTCCTTGTGATAAAATCATAGTACGTTGTAAGAAGAAAAGGAATGATAAGCTTATGAATCTGGAAAATCAGCTAGCTCTTTTCTTGCTCTCAGGAAATTGCAGTTTTGAATGAAGAGCATCATATTTCAGCTGTTCAGCATCGTGAAACGAAGAAGATATATGTGAAAAAGCTCTGACTGTTTACAACGGTGAAGTTTATCGACGTTTGCAGCAGCTTGATCTGGAAGGGATTCCAAGAATCAGGGAGTTTTTGGAAGGGGAAGGACAGGCGGTCCTTATTGAGGAATATATTTCAGGAGATACCCTTCAGGAAAAAATAGATGCCTGCAGACTAACGGAAAAGGATATCCGCCGATATACAGGAGAACTATGCAGGATCCTGAACAGTCTGCATCAGCAGGAGCCTCCGATGATCCATAGAGATATAAAGCCTTCCAACATCATTATAACACCAGAAGACCGGGTAGTGCTGATTGATTTTAACGCTGCGAAAAGTTATACTCCGGGAAAAGGCAGAGGACACTATGCTGATCGGGACAAAAAGGCTTTGCGGCTCCGGAGCAGTATGGCTTTGGAAGCTCATCCCCGTTAACGGATATTTACGGGATGGGGGTGTTGATCCTGGAACTGACAGGACGGATCTGCGTATATGAAAAGGTTCCGGAGATTTACGAAAAGGTGATCCAGCGGTGTACTCAGACGTACCGATAGAGGACCGTTATCAATCCGTACAGGAAACTGGCTGGTGCTTTGGGAAATACTAAGGATTTCACTTGCAGCGGTGGCGAAAGCCAGGAACAGAAGGGAGTTCAGTGGAGAAAATACTGTCCGCCGGGTATTCCGAACACCTGTATTGTGGAAGAATTTTCTGGCATTTGCAGGCTATTTTGTGCTGGTTAGTGTATCTATGGGGATTACTGTGGAAAAGACTTATGGGGCGGCACTTTGGATCAATCGGATTTGCTTTCTGCTTTGTGCCCTTGTATTGGTTTTTGTAGGCGGAAATTATCTGGGAATCCAGAAGCTGATGCCCCTATGCGGCAGTAAAAAGCGGAGCGTTCATTACCTTGGGATTATTCTTCTGGATACGTGTCTGATATTTTTATTGTTACTACTGTTGGAGATGATCCTCAGGTATTTTTAAGTAATCATGATTACACGGATTGTTCCGTGCTTTGCACTCCCACAATCCTTCCCGGTATTCGCATATCGTGGGATTAACATCCCACTTTTATGCTCATATTGGGGCGTGTCCCAAGGTCATTCTCCCACCCTTGTGCAAGCACAGGTGGGATCAGACCTTTTGACACTGTAATCATATTTTTCGTTTTACAAGCAATCCGGAAAGTGCTATGATATCTCCAGAAAAGAATAAAGGAGGAATTTTGAGGATGACTCTTGAAGGTTTAAGAAAAGATATGGTTGCAGCCATGAAAGCAAAAGATAAAACAACAAAGGATGCGGTATCATCTCTGGTTTCCGCTGTTAAAAACTA
>NZ_JAYFUY010000115.1:0-11509 GCF_059933065.1 Blautia sp. HA3515
GCTGCAAAGGATGAGCAGAGAGATATTGAGGCACGTATCGAAGAGATCGAGAAGATCCTGAAGAATGCAGAGGTTGTTGTTGAGGATGAGGTAGACCTTGACAAGATCAATGTAGGCTGTAAGGTAAAGGTTCATGATTATGAATTTGAAGAGGACATTGAGCTGAAGATCGTTGGTTCTACAGAGGCTAACAGCCTTCAGGGCAAGATCTCCAATGAGTCCCCAGTAGGCAAGGCACTGATCGGTGCGCATACAGGAGATGTGGTTGAGGTAGAGATGCCCTCAGGTATTATGAAATACAAGGTTCTTGAGATTCAGAGATAACGTATAACACTTTATCTGCCGTTCAGAGGTGCAAGGCCCATGGGCGGCAGAAATTTTTAAGAAGATAGGGAGAGCACGAAAGTGGCAGAGCAGAAGAAGCAGGAACAGGATTTAAACCAGCTGCTGAAGGTCCGCAGGGAGAAGCTTGCCGAACTGCAGGCAGAGGGAAAGGATCCATTCAAAATCGTTAGATATGATGTGACACATCACAGCCAGGATATTAAGGATCAGTTTGAAGAACTGGAAGGAAAAGATGTAACAATCGCCGGACGTATGATGTCCAAGCGTGTAATGGGTAAGGCATCCTTTTGCCATGTACAGGATCTGAAGGGCATGCTCCAGTCTTATGTGGCAAGAGACAGTATTGGAGAAGATGCGTACAAAGCATTCAAAAAGCTGGATGTAGGCGATATTATTGGTATTAAAGGCCAGGTATTCCGTACAAAGACCAACTGGAGAGATCTCTATTGATGCTTCCGAGGTGACACTGCTTTCCAAGAGCCTTCAGGTCCTTCCGGGAGAAATTCCACGGACTAACCAATACAGATACCCGTTATCGTCAGAGATATGTGGATCTGATCATGAATGCAGAGGTAAAGGATACATTTATCAAGCGTTCAAGGATCTTAAGCGCAGTTCGCCGTTATCTTGACGGACAGGGCTTTATGGAAGTAGAAACACCTATGCTGGTATCTAATGCCGGCGGTGCAGCTGCAAGACCTTTTGAGACTCATTTCAATGCACTGGATGAGGATTTCAAGCTTCGTATTTCCCTGGAGCTTTATCTGAAGAGACTGATCGTAGGCGGTCTGGAAAGAGTTTATGAGATCGGCCGTGTATTCCGTAATGAGGGTCTTGATACCCGTCACAATCCGGAGTTCACACTGATGGAGCTTTATCAGGCATATACAGATTATCATGGCATGATGGATCTTACCGAGAATCTGTACCGTTATGTGGCACAGGAAGTTCTGGGTACTACCACCATCGTATACAATGGTGTGGAGATGGATCTGGGCAAGCCATTTGAGAGAATCACCATGGTAGATGCAGTTAAGAAGTATTCTGGTGTGGACTTTAATGAGATCCATACACTGGAAGAGGCAAGAGAAGCTGCAAGAGAGCATCATGTAGAGTTTGAGGAACGCCATAAGAAGGGTGATATCCTGAATCTGTTCTTTGAAGAGTATGTTGAGGAGCATCTGATCCAGCCTACATTTGTTATGGATCATCCGATTGAGATATCTCCTCTTACAAAGAAAAAACCGGAGAATCCGGATTATGTAGAGCGTTTCGAGTTCTTCATGAATGGCTGGGAGATGGCAAATGCGTACTCCGAGCTGAATGATCCTATTGACCAGAGAGCACGTTTTGCAGCTCAGGAAGAACTGTTCGCACAGGGTGACGAGGAAGCTAACCATACAGACGAAGATTTCCTGAATGCATTGGAGATCGGTATGCCGCCTACAGGTGGTATCGGCTTCGGTATTGACCGTATGTGCATGCTCCTTACAGATTCTGCTGCTATTCGTGATGTGCTGCTGTTCCCGACGATGAAGTCACTGGACGCTGACAAGAAGGCAAATAAGACTTCCGAAGCAGCTCCTGCAGCGGCAGAAAAAGTTGCTGAGAAGGTTGATTTCTCCAACGTAAAGATCGAGCCAATCTTTGAAGAAATGATTGATTTCGATACCTTTGCAAAGGCTGATTACCGTGCAGTAAAGATTCTGGAATGTGAAGCAGTACCGAAGAGTAAGAAGCTTTTAAAGTTCACTTTGGATGACGGAACAGACCGGAAACGCACGATTTTAAGCGGTATTCACGAGTTTTACGAGCCAGAAGATCTGATTGGCAAGACAGCGATTGCAATCGTAAATCTGCCGCCGAGAAAGATGATGGGCATTGATTCCGAGGGTATGCTGATTTCAGCAGTACACGAGGAAGACGGGCATGAGGGATTAAATCTTCTCATGGTTAATGACCGGATCCCGGCAGGTGCGAAGCTGTACTAAGAATGGATTGAAAGTTATAAAATTGTAGGTTAGATGTTGTGTACTACAACAGAGGTACAACAAATTTTTGTTGTATAATACGTGATAACACTTGGTATTACGTTTGTTGTATTATGGAAAGTAAATAAGAGATTTTGTATAAAGGACATTTTTCTAAAAGAGATTTTGGAAAGATGTCCTTTTTTGCGTGCTGCAATAAGCGGCTAACAGTGTTTGAGTTAATGTCAAAATATTATTATTGGAGGAAAACGAAAATGAAAAACAGTACAGCGTTAGGAGCAAAAGAAAAAACAACTCACACAATAACTTTCAAAAGCAAACAACACGAAAATTTTTATCAGGAATATTTATCAAAAGACAGATATCAAGATGTATATTACAAAGCATTGGTATATTGTCTCGGAATTAGTGAGGACACGAGAAATCATGTGGATAACATTTATGATTTCAAAACAGGAAATATTAAGACAGAATGTCTGAAGGAAGGATGGCAAACTAGTGGTAGTTTAAAAATTATCCGTATGGCATTTAACCTTTATTGCAATGGAACTCCAAGTGTTTTTGACATTGATGATGCGGATGGACAGTTGCAGGAATGTGGATGCTATACAGTAGAAGACTTATTTTGCTGTGGTTATGCCAGATATTTTTGGGAGGCAATTAAAATCCGGTATCCGGAATATTGCTTTTACCAGGACTGGGAGGATTTCTTATGTTAAAAATCAGATTGCAGGGAACCACCAATGATATTAAGTGGTTCCAGAAAATCCTGCAGAGGGATAAAAGAATCAATGTACTGGAAATGTCAGAAAAGTACGCAAATAAAGGAACAAAAAAATATTTTCGTGTGTATGCAGAAATTGATAAGGCTGTCAGGCCGGAACAGTAAACGGAGGAGAAAGTTATGTGTAGAGTGATTGCAGTCGCAAACCAGAAAGGCGGCGTTTCAAAAACAACAACCAGTATCAATTTAGGAGTAGCTCTGGTTCGATTAGGAAAAAGAGTGGCGCTTGTGGACGCAGATCCGCAGGGGCATTTAACTTTGGGATTAGGATTCCCAAAAAAGATCCGGGTATCCTTGAAGAATATGATGGAAAATATCATCATGGGTATGGAGTTTGACCCGATGGAAGCTGTTTTAAGGCATAAAGAGGGAATTGATGTCATTCCATCGAATAAGATGCTGACAGGTACGGATCTGTCACTGATTACAGTAGAAAACCGGGAAAAAGTTTTGAAAGAATATCTGGAACTTCTGGAAGATAACTATGATTATATTATCATTGACTGTATGCCCTCTCTGGGAATGCTGACGATTAATGCGTTAAGTGCAGCGGACAGTGTTTTGATTCCGGTACAGCCTCAATATTATGCAGCGGATGGTTTAGTTGAGCTTTTGAGCGTAGTGAAAGGAATTAAACAGCGTTTCAATCCAGGATTGGAGATTGAGGGTATTCTGTTTACGATGGACAGCAGCCGCTATAATAATTCCAAACGGAATAAGCAGGCAGTGAAAATGGCTTATGGTAAAGAAATGCGTATTTTTGAGAAGTCCATTCCCAGATCAGAGGCAATCGCAGAGACTGCTTCTGAGGGGGTGAGCATCTTTGCTTATGACAGCAGGAGTAAAGGGGCAAAAAGCTATGCGGAGCTGGCAGAGGAGGTGCTGAACCATGCGTAAACCTCAGAAAGAGATTCAGCTTACTTCCTACAATGAACTGCTTGGGATTGATGATTCCGTCAATCCCGGCACAGACAGGATCGTGGAGATTCCTATATCAGACCTGCATCCGTTTAAAGGCCATCCCTTTAAAGTTCTGGATGATGAAAAAATGACGGAAACGGCAGAGAGTATCCGCAATTATGGTGTGTTAAATCCGGGGCTTGTCAGGCCGAGAGCAGAAGGTGGCTATGAAGTGGTTGCAGGACACAGGAGGAAACGTGGCTGTGAACTGGCGGGAAAGGATACAATGCCTGTTCTTATCCGTAATTATTCAGATGATGAAGCGGTCATCATCATGGTAGATTCCAACATCCAAAGGGAGAATATTCTGCCCAGTGAAAAGGCATTTGCTTATAAGATGAAATTGGAAGCCATGAAACATCAGGGAGCAAAAGGTACCGGAGATACTGCCGATCTGGTTGGAAAAGAAGCTGGAGACAGCGGAAGAAAGGTGCAGAGATATATCCGGCTGACAGAACTTTTACCGGAGCTTTTGGATATGGTAGACAATGGAAAGATAAAATTTATTCCGGCAGTCAGCCTTTCGTACCTGTCAAAAGAAGAACAGGCATGGGTACAAGCCTGTATTAAGGAAAAGAGTGTTTCCGTCAGCGGAGTGATGGCAGACGCCTTAAAAAAACACAGTGAGGATGGAAAGCTGACGGAACTGGCAGTGCAGTTGATTTTGTCTGAGGAAAAGAAAGATACAGGCAAGGTGACGCTTCCGGGAAATAAGATCAGCCGTTATTTTCCAAAAGAATACAGCAGACAGCAGATTGAGCAGGTTATTTTTGAATTGCTGGATAACTGGAAGAACAGCCATTAAACGGGAAGGAGGAAAAGCAAAATGGCAAAATATGATGTTACATTTGATTATTTTCACGGCTATGAATCGGAGCAGTTTGCTTTTTACCGTATCCCTAAAGTGCTGTTTACGGATGATTATTTTCGTAACCTGTCCAGTGATGCAAAGGTGCTTTACGGTCTGATGCTGGACCGGATGGCATTGTCTATGAAAAACAGATGGATTGATGAAGAAAACAGGGTATATATCATTTTTTCACTGGAACAGGTCATGATGTACATGAACTGTGGCAGGGATAAAGGCATGAAAACCCTTGCAGAGTTGGATACAAAAAAGGGAATCGGTCTGATTGAACGGGTGAAGCAGGGATTTGGAAAGCCGGATGTTATTTATGTGAAAAGCTTTGTGATGAAGGAGAAGCCGGAGCCTGTACCGGAACCGGAACCGGAAGCGTTTGAAACAGAGGGAGAAGGTCTGTCTTCTGACGAGGTCGGAAATGCCGACTTGTCGAGGTCGGAAAAACCGACCTGCCGTGGTCGGAAAAACCGACCTGACGAGGTCGATAAAACCGACTTATCGAGGTCGGAAAAACCGACTTATCGTGGTCGGGAAAGCCGAAGTCCAGAGGTCGGAAAAATCGACCCTAATTATACTTATTATAATAATACTGATTTAAGTGATACTGATAGGAGTAATACCAATCTTATCAATCCATCAGAAAGACAGCCCGCAAAGCGGTCTGGGAGGATGGATGAGATGGATGTCATACACGCATACACAGCCATTGTGAAAGAGAACATTGAGTATGACACCCTGATCCAGTCTGCAAGGCTTGGCGAAAAGGAATACATAGACGAGATTGTGGAACTTCTGGTAGAAACCATCAGTGCGAAGCGTGATACTCTGAGCATTGGAGGTGCAGAGTACCCTTACCAGTTTGTGAAAAATAAACTGTTGAAAGTGGAAAGCTCACACATCCAGTATCTTTTGGAGTGCCTGCATGACAATACGACAAAGATACACAATGTGAGGGCCTACCTTCTTGCCTGTATTTTTAATGCACCCTCAACGATCAACAATTATTACCTGGCAGAGGTCAACCACGATATGTACGGAGGAGGAAATTTATGAGCAGGAGAGAATTTTTAAACAAAACAGTCATGCCGGTGGGAACGGTTCTGTTTCTTGCATTTTTGTTCCGTCCGCTGTGCATGGTGCAGGGGGAACTTGACTGGCGGCTTTTGATGCTGCTTGTGGGGATACCTTTTGGAATCCGGAAAATGTTTCTCTGGGTGGTTCCCAGTGGAATGGGAATCGGCGGAACTGTCGGGGTGGCAGCTTTCAACCTGATGGCCGGCGGAGTAATCGGCAGTGTGATTATGGTATGGCGGTTGCTGGTGGCTGTTTTCACGATGATAAAAGGAGTGGCTGTGGGAATCTGCCGGATTACCGGAATCGGCAGATAAGGAGTAGAAAATGGAGGATGGAATGGACAGAAAGCTATTGGAGCGTTTATTTTATGACGGTATCATGCCGAGAAAAAAATGCTGTCCTGAGAAAAAGGATTATCAAGATACCATGAAGCTGTGTGACACGGTGGAACAGGAATTTGCAGCATTGCTCTCGCAAGACGAAGCAAAGATGTTTCAGGATTATAAAGAATATGCGTCCAGTCTTACCACGATGGAAAATGCAGAGAGTTTTATGCAGGGGATGGCATTAGGCATCCGGTTAACTGCAGAAGCGTTTACCTTGGGAGACAGTAAAACAAAATAGTGAAAATGAGAAAGCAGCCGTGGAATAACAGGTTGCTTTTTCTCTGTCCATTTTTCAAGAAAGGAACGGGTAAAATGGAGCTGTTGATTTTAATTATTTCCATACTGGCATTTCTTTTGGAACTGTTCGTATTCTGGAGCTGCATGATGGCAGGCAGGGCTTTGGATGAAGAAATGAAATGCTATGAATACGAAAAAGAAAAGAAGCATAAGAAAAAACTTCCCGACAAGTTGGCGGGAAGCGGAAAAAGAAAGAAGCATATTTTTTGAGGAAGGAGGCAGGATTGGTGGAGATCGCAGAGAAACTCCGGTATTTTCGCAGCCAGAGGGGATTGTCACAGGAACAGCTTGCGGAGCGGGCGGGGATTCATGTTAATACCATACGGAAATATGAATTGGGATATCGGAAACCAAAGATAGCGCAGTTAAAGAAAATAGCGGGCGGCCTGGAAATCAGTGTCATAGAATTTCTGGATATTGAAATAGAAAATGAAGCGGATCTGATAGCAGTATTGAAAAAAATCAGTCCGTTTTTTAAGTGGGAGGCATTCGCCGGATTGTTTGGGAGGGAGTAAGGATGACAGTTGTCATTTGTTTTATTGCGGTACAGATCATTATGTTTTTCTTCCTGTATCCCCTGTTGGTTGCGGGAAAATGGGAAGATGAGCAGATGCAGCGGTTATTTGAGGAAAAACGTGCGGCAGAAGGCCGGAAAGAATTGGAGGATAAGATGGAATCACAGAGAGATGTATTGCGGATGATTGAAAAAGAGATCAGTAAGGGAAGTGTTCCGGTACGGTTTGCCGGGATGGGATTTACAGAGGACACCTATCATCTGGTGGAAAGCAAGGCGAAGATGAACCAGCTTTTAGATTACTTTTTCCGCATCGGAGAATTTGCAGCACTGGCAGATAAGCAGGTAAGAAGCAATGTGTATATGGATGCCGGATTCAAAAAGGTTAATTTCCGAAGCGCCATTTCTGAATTGGACAGAAGAAATATGGAAGCTGCAGCAAAGCGGTGGATGAAAAAGAAACATCCTTCCTTTGACGGGGATGTGTATGTGGAGAACGTCCGGTGCTTCCTGGAATTTCCGGAGGAAGAAAGGGAAAAATATGAATGTACCGTAAACGGAGAGAAAACCACAGCACTGATTTTCAGCAGGAAACATTTGTCGGGATTATACTTGCAGTGCCTTATTTACCGGAAGGAAGCAATGCAGCATATGGAGCAGTTGGAAGGGCTGTCGGAAGTATGCAATCGGATCTACCGATTGGAAGACGTGGATGTACTGTTTCAGTGTATGCTGTTTGACCAGATGGAGTGGGAGGATGGGAAGGTGTACGGGCATTTTAGTACCGTGTATTTGTTAAAGAATCGAGAATGAGGATGACAAACAGAACCGCATGGGATAAAATATAAACATTGGGAGGTGAAAGCCATAACAGAAAAAGAGTTGATTGGTCTGGTACATCACTCTATGTATCAACAGTGGGAAAGGCGTGGTTACGCAGCACCCGTAGATACATTGATAGAATGTGGTGTACTTCCGAAAAAAGCATATGAGGAATGGCGGTTTGGGAAAGTTCCGTATTTGGAAAAAGTGTGTATCGTTAATCTACATAAGCTGTCATTTATCATGCACCAGATGCGAGTGTTTGCAAAGAAGAACCAATGGACACCGTCGTTCTGTTATTATAAACAGTGGGGAATAAAGAAAAAAGACGGGCAAGGGCATAAACCTGTGATCCCACTCCGATTTAGTAAAAGCGGGGAAGCGGAAATTGAAAGATGGTATGCAACACATTTTGTGGATAAAAAGAAAATTAGTCTTTTGAAAAAGGAACAGCATGGGAAAAAGTAATAAAATCTGCCCAAATTGCGGTAGAAAAATGAAACAGCAGTTTATAGGGTTACAGCACTGCAAATGTGGTATGAGCTGGAAAAAGGATATAGGTTTTTTTACCCGTACCGATGACATGGTTTTTGCCCTGCAGCGGAAAAACGCAGGTAAGAAAATCAAGCAGGTTCCGGTTATCCGGAATAAATAAAATATAGTTTACACTTACATAATGTTATAACAGCCGGCAGGTTCCGTTTAGAAAAATTGGATCTGCCGGCTGTTTTGTTTTCAGGATAACTTACCGACAAGTTGTCGGTAAGTGGAAAGGAGCCGCCTATGGAAATATATTTACATCATCTGCTGATACCACCGTAAATCAGAACAGCAGGAAGAAAGGAGGTCATGCAGATTGGAAGAAGAAGTTACCCAAAAAACGATTGCTTTGTCAATTAAGACTACAAAGGTAACGGCAGATGTGCTGCGGATGATGCTTAGGAAGTATCTGGAAGCACAGAAGCAGAAAGGGCCGAATCCGTATAAACAGGGAAAGCAGACATACGACCAACTGAGGGAACAAGGCGTGGGTTTGTCCAATATCCAGATTACGGATGGCAATATTAAATCCTTTGAACGTGTGGCAAGGGAATTTAAGATTGATTTTGCTTTGAAAAGAGAAGATAACGGAAAGCCCCCGACTTATTATGTGTTTTTCAAAGCGCCGGATGAGGCAACGATGGATCTGGCTTTCAAAAAATACTTAGGAAATCAGATGTTAAAAAAGGATAAGCCGTCCATCATGGAAAAACTGGCTCATTTTAAAGATACAGTATCGAAAGGCATGAACCGGGAACGGGCAAAGGAACACCAGAAAGACAGGGGGCAGAGCTTATGATGGGAAAACAGGTAACAACCCCAAAAAAGAAGCAGGATAAAAAGAAACCCCGCCCAGAAAAATGTGTGCACCTGGAAAAAGAAAGAGATTTTCCCTTCCCCCGAAACAGCATACCCGGCAAGATGCAGGCGGATTTATATGGATTTACCCATGATAAGATGGAAAGATTGCAGAGAGCAGACCGAAAAAAGCTGTTCCTGCTCAATTTCCCATATCTTCTATTTGCTTATGTCTGTAACAAAATATGCTGGCTGTACCGTGTCAGTTCCGGTGGAACGGCGTGGGATAAGTGCATGGAAACACTCAATTATTTTGAGCGGGCGTTTGAAAATCCGATTCCGAGTTTCTATTACATGGATGTATTTTACGGTATTCTGGCGGGATCGCTGTGAAGCTGATTGTCTGTTACCGGGGAAAATGCAAAGAAATACCGGCAGGGTGTGGAGTATGGTCTCGCCAGATGGGAACGGAAAAGGACATTCAGCCTTATGTTGACCCTGTGTTTGAGGAAAATATCATCCTGACGGAAACAGAACGGCTGATGATGTCCGGCAGACCGAAAGAGCCAAAGTATGCCAGAAACAAAATATTCGGTAATCGGCGGTTCCGGTTCCGGCAAGACACGTTTCTTTGTAAAACCCAACCTTATGCAGATGCACAGTTCTTATGTTGTGACAGACCCCAAAGGGACTGTACTCGTGGAAGTGGGGCATTTGCTGGCGAGAGGTTCGCCTATGACAGACGAAAACGGAAAGATAATTCGGGACAAGGAGGGAAAAGTGGTTTACGAGCCTTATAAAATCAAAGTGCTGAATACGATCAATTTCAAAAAATCCATGCATTATAACCCCTTCGTGTACATCCGCAGTGAAAAGGATATTCTGAAGCTGGTAACTACGATCATTGCCAACACAAAGGGCGAGGGGCAGCAATCCGGTGAAGATTTCTGGGTGAAAGCCGAAAAACTGTATTATTGTGCGTTGATCGGCTACATCTGGTATGAGGGCCGGGAAGAAGAAAAGAATTTTAACACGCTTTCTGGCGCTCATCAACGCATCAGAAGCCAGAGAGGATGATGAGAACTTTAAAAATCCGGTTGACCTGATGTTTGAGGAACTGGAAGCAAAGACCCCGGATCACTTTGCAGTACGGCAGTATAAGAAATACAAACTTGCGGCAGGTAAGACAGCAAAGAGTATTTTAATCAGTTGTGGTGCCGAGACTTTCTCCATTTGATATTGCGGAACTGCGGGAACTGAGTGCGCTATGACGAGCTGGAACTGGATTTATTGGGAGACAGAAAAACAGCTTTGTTTGTTATTATTTCCGATACGGATGACACATTGAATTTTGTTGTGTCCATCATGTATACACAGCTATTTAACCTGTTATGTGACCGGGCGGATGATGTGTACGACGGAAGACTTCCGATTCATGTACGCTGCCTGTTAGACGAATTTGCGAATATCGGGCAGATCCCCAAATTTGAAGAAGCCGATCGCGACGATCCGAAGCCGTGAGAGATTTCAAGCTTCTGTTATTTTGCAGTCAAAGAGCCAGTTAAAGGCGATTGACAAGGATAATGCGGACACGATTGAAGGAAATTGTGACACGACACTGTTCCTCGGTGGAAAGGAGAAAACAACCTTAAAAGAGATGGCTGAAATTTTGGGTAAAGAGACCATTGATCTTTACAACACCTCGGATACCAGAGGTTCGCAGCGTTCTTATGGACTGAATTACCAGAAAACAGGGAAGGAGTTGATGAGCCAGGATGAGATTGCAGTCATGGACGGCGGGAAATGTATCATGCAGCTTCGTGGAGTCAGACCGTTTTTCTCTGATAAATTCGACATCTGCAAGCATAAGAACTATAAATACCTGTCGGACTATGACAAAAAGAACCGCTTTGATATTGAAAAATATTTAAGCACCAATCTTGTAATGAAGCCGGATGAAGAGGTGGAAGTCTACAGGATGTAACCAGTAAACGGACAACTTCCCGACAAGTTGTCGCAAAGTTAAGGGAGGAAACAATGGATGTTTATGGAAGAAAAAGCAGCCGATACCCCATCGGTCAAAATGAAAGTAACGGCTGCAGCTATGTCGGATTTTCCATAAGAAAAATCCTGTAC